>NZ_DALZXY010000005.1:0-75631 GCF_031988865.1 Arthrobacter sp. | reverse complement strand
CCGTTCCGTCCGCACGGCCGCGTCACCGCCGGCAATGCGTCGGGCCTGAACGACGGCGCCACCACCGCGCTGCTCGCCTCCGCCGACGCTGCGGAAGAACTCGGCCTGCCCGTGAAGATGCGCCTGGTCGGGTACGCCTTCGCCGGTGTCGAACCCGAGGTTATGGGCATCGGCCCGGTTCCGGCCACCGAGAAAGTGCTGAAGCAGACCGGCCTGTCCATCGAGGACATCGGCCTGTTCGAAATCAACGAGGCCTTCGCCGTGCAGGTGCTCTCCTTCCTGGACCACTTCGGCATTGCCGACGACGACCCCCGCGTCAACCGCTACGGCGGCGCCATCGCCGTCGGGCACCCGCTGGCCTCCTCCGGCGTGCGCCTGATGACGCAGCTGGCCCGCCAGTTCGAGGAAGACCCGTCGGTGCGCTATGGCATGACCACCATGTGCATTGGCCTGGGCATGGGCGCTACCGTCATCTGGGAAAACCCCAACCACCCCGAGTACAACACCGAGTCCACGGAGGCTTCGAAGTAATGACTGCACCCGATTACCAGCGCCTCGCCGGGCTCTTCCCGAACGAGGTCATCACTCACTCCTACGTCTCCGACGTTGAGCTGCCCGGCGGCGCCGGCACCTTCGCACTGATCACGCTGGATAACGACGTCGATCATTCCCGCCCCACCACCCTGGGCCCGAACACCCTGCTGGAACTGGGCCGTGTGCTTGATGAGCTCAGGGTCCGCGCGGACAAGGGCGAGATTGTCGGCGTCGGCGTCACCGGCAAACCGCACTACCTCGTTGCCGGCGCCGACCTCTCGGCCGTGAAGACCCTGGCCGAATATGAAGACGGCGTGGCCATGGCCGCCCTGGGCCATGAGGTCTACGGCAAGCTCGGCAACCTGGGCGTCCCCAGCTTCGCGTTCATCAACGGTGTGGCCCTGGGCGGCGGCCTGGAGATCGCCCTGCAGTCCGACTACCGCACGGTCTCCACCGGCGCCGGCGCGCTGGCCCTGCCGGAGGCCTTCATCGGCCTGGTTCCGGGCTGGGGCGGCGTTTACCTGCTGCCGCGGCTGATCGGACCCGAGAACGCCGTGAAGGTGATGATCGAGAACCCGCTGAGCAACAACCGCACGCTCTCCGGCCCGGCCGCCTACAAGCTCGGCATCGCTGACGCCCTGTTCGAGCCGGCCGACTTCCTGGAGCAGTCCCTCGCCTGGGCCTCCCGGGTCATCAGCGGCTCCGAGACCGTGAACCGGCCCAACGCCGTCGAGCCTTCCGAAGTTTCGGACCGCTGGGATGCCGCAGTAGCCGCCGGGCGCGCGTTTGTGGAGGCCCGCACCTCCAACGCCGCCCCGGCGCCAGCGAAGGTGCTGGACATCTTCGAAGCCGGAAAGAACTGGACCCGCGAGGAATCACGCAAGGCCGAGTGCGATGCCCTGGCCGAACTGATGCAGACCCCGCAGTTCCAGTCCACCGTCTACGCATTCCTGGACCTGGTCCAGAAGCGCGGCAAGCGTCCCGCCGGCGCACCGGACAAGAAGCTGGCCCGCCCGGTGACCAAGGTGGGCGTGGTCGGCGCCGGCCTGATGGCCAGCCAGCTGGCGCTGCTGTTCGCCAAGAACCTGAAGGTTCCCGTGGTGATGACGGACATCGATCAGGCGCGTGTGGACAAGGGTGTGGGCTACGTCCACGCCGAGGTGGACAAGCTGCTTGGCAAGGGCCGTATCTCCCCCGACGCCGCGAACCGCACCAAGGCCCTGGTCACGGGTTCGGTCTCCAAGAAGGCATTCGCCGACGCCGACTTCGTGATCGAGGCCGTGTTCGAGGAGATGTCGGTCAAGAAGCAGGTGTTCGCCGAGGTGGAGGCCGTTGTCTCTCCCGAATGCATCCTGGCGACCAACACCTCCTCGCTGTCCGTCACCGAGATGGCGGCGGATCTTCAGCACCCCGAGCGCGTGGTCGGTTTCCACTTCTTCAACCCGGTGGCCGTGATGCCGCTGCTGGAGATCGTCCGCGCTCCGAAGACCGACGACGCCGTCCTCGCCACCGCGTTTGTCCTCGCCAAGCAGCTGAAGAAGACCGCCGTGCTGGTCAAGGATGCCGCCGCGTTTGTGGTCAACCGGATCCTGGGCCGGATGTTCGGCGAGATCACCAAGGTCTTTGATGAGGGCACCGATGCCGCCACGGCGGATAACGCGCTGCGCCCGATGGGCCTGCCAATGTCTCCGTTCACCCTGCTTGCCCTGGTTGGCCTGCCGGTGGGACAGCATGTGCAGGAATCCCTGCACGCCGCTTTCGGCGAGCGTTTCCACGTCTCGGAGAACTCGCAGAAGCTGATCGACGCCGGCATCAAGTCGCTCTGGCAGAAGGATGCCGACGGCAAGCCGTACGTGCCGGAGGAAACCCTGGCACTGCTGTCCTTCGGGAACTCGCCGTCCACTTCGGAGGAAGTGCTGCGCCGCACGCAGGACGCCCTGGCCGAGGAAATCGGTCTTATGCTCGAAGAAGGTGTGGTGGCAGGGCCCGAGGACATCGACCTCTGCGTCATCCTCGGCGCCGGCTGGCCGATGCACCTGGGCGGCATCACGCCGTACCTGGACCGGGTTGGGGCCGCTGACCGCGTCAACGGCCGGCTCTTCAACGCCGGTGCGGTACCGGTGGCTGCTGGCTAGTCCTTCTCCCGTTTCATCCGTTTGGCATGCTTGACACGCGCCGGGCGGACCGGAACGGCGGCAACGAAACTCCTTTGCTCGCAGAGCTCGCCGGGAGTAGTAAAGCCGCCTAACCCGGTCCGTCCGGCGCGTTCGTTCGTTCGTTCGTTCGTGAACACCATGTAAGGATGAGCGGATGAAAGCCCAGCCCGAGTTGCTCCTGGAAGGTCCCCGCGGAAGACGCCTGTGCCTTGAGCTAGCGATGGAACTTGATCCCGCCGTCCGAAGCGCCGTCTTCCGGCTGGGGTACGAGCTGGACCCCGGCAGGGGGACCTCCACAGTCCTGCTCACCTTGTCCAGCTGGGAACCCGGAGCATCCGATGCGGGCGGCGAAACCCCGTCGCTGGAGGAACTGACGGCAGCACTACGATCCGTCGATGCTTCCAGCCTGACGGCGGGGCAGCTCACGGCGGCGCTTGAGTGCTCGGTCAGGAACGCACGGTACTGGCAGGAACCCGACGGCGAAGACGTACTCGCTGGCCTCCCCGCCATAGTCGATGCCTTCCGCCCGCTCGCCGAGCAGGTCCGAGCAACCCCCACCTGGCGGAGCTGGTCGCAGCCCCGCGGGCCGGAACAATGGGCTATTGACTGGCGGTCAGCGGAGGACCCGGCCCCGCTGCCACGGAATCCGCAGGAGGCGCTGAGCAAGTGGGCGGAGGATATCCGCGCTGAGGAAGCCCGGGCCGCAGTGGATCGGCCGAAGAACGTCTCCGCCAATTTTTCCGGCAGCTGGTGGTCGTTCCCGCTCGGTCTTCTCCGGACAGTGGGTGCCATTCCGGCAGCCCTGAACCTGGTGGAAGATTTCCTCGGGTGGGAGGAGGCAACCGTCATTCCGGTGTACGGGATCGGGCGGACCTTCGAGATCCATAGAGCAGAGGACTGGATCTCCCTCTGCCGCAGCTACCCGCTGGACGTCACTGCCTCCCGCAGGCACGACTGGTTCCACACGACCGGAAGGGACGGCCGCTGGGTCATCCCGGACTGGCAGCAGGTCGCCGGGGAGTGGGATGCCGTGCACCTCACGATGTCGGGCTACCTGCACACCGCTGGCCGGGCACTCCAGGTGGGTCCGGACACGGCGTCGGTCCTTGCCGGGTGGGACCCCGACTGCACGTTGTGGCTCTCGGACGTGGCCCGCGAGGCAGACTCCCCGCGCCAGCTCTGGCGCCGGGACCGTCAGGACGACGCCTGGAGCCAGCCCGCCCCCCGCTGATCAGTCCGGCCTATGGCCCTGCCGGGCGGGAAGCCGGCGGTCGCAGCCTGCCCAGCAGCACAACGACCCCCAGCGCAACCATAGCGACAGCACTCACGAGATAGAGCAGGTTGCCCCAGCGCGAGTGGTCACCGCCGGTCGTGGCAAAGGTATCGGCTATCCCCATGCCGGCGGGAAATGAGGCGAACCAATGTGACGGCGCCGCAAGGACCAACAGCAGTAGATCCATCCGGACGACCGTACTCACCCGGAGTCCGGGACCCCGCTGCGCTGCGGTGGGGACCAACGCGGCGAGGACGATCCCGGTTCCGGCCCATGCCAGCACAAGCGGGCCGGCCAGGACCTCGTTGGCCTTGGCCATGGCTGCCCGGATTTCCTCGAGCGTCAACCCGGGGACGGCTGCCAGCGGGTTCCAAACCAGTGTCTGAAACGTACCGGCCACCGCATAACCGGTGATCAGGACAACACCGACCGCGGCAGCCTGCAACGCCCGCCGCCGTTCACTGGTTGCCGAATCCACCATGGCGGCAGCGTAGCAGTCAGGACCGGATGCCCCGCTCCAGCACAAACTCAATGAAGCGCCTGGCCACCGCGGACGGGCGGTCCGCGGCCCAGGCCAAAGCAATCTCCCGCCGGCAATCACGATTCTGAAGGCGCAGGTCCACGGTTCCTGGGACAGGCCGCTCCGTGCGGGGCAGGAGCGCAATGCCGAGGTTCCGGGCGATGAGCTCGCGGATGGTGGCGAACTCCGTGATTTCCACGCTGATGCTGGGTTTGAATCCCAATTTTAGGCACCAGTCCTCGGTCAGCTGGCGCAGATTGTAGGACGGCGGATTGGCAATGAACGTTTCGTTGCTCAGCTCGCGAAGATCAACGGCACCCCTTCCGGCAAGCCGATGGTGCTCCGGAACCACAGCCGAAATCCGCTGGGTAGCCAGCACAGTATGCTGCAGGTCTCCTGGGGGCGGAATGGTGATTGCGACGTCGAGCTCTCCCCGTTGCAGGTCGTTGACGAGCGCGGAGCCATGGGCCTGTTTCAGCTGCAAATGGACGCCGGGATAGGCACTATGGAACTCGGCGAGCAGGTCCGGCACCTCCCCGGCCCCCATGGTGAAAGGAAACCCGAAACGGACGGTACCGCGGTCAGGGTCAGCGTCCCCGGCGGTTCGAGCTATCGCAGCAGCCAGCTCGCGAAGCGGGTTCCTCGTCTGCTGGGCAAGAGCCAGCCCAGCAGGGGTCAGCCGCACACCTCGTCCGTTGCGGATGATCAGTGGGACGCGCAGCATTGCCTCCAGCGAATGAATGCGCCGGCTCATCGAGGATTGAGGCATATTCAGGGCCGCGGCGGCCTCAGTCACATGACCATCGTGCTCTGCCAGGGCGCCCAGTGCCCGCAGCTGTGGAGCGAGCTGAATCATCCAATCATCCATATATGGATCATAAATGGTAAATTCATCATTGGACGGATGGATGGAAACTGGGTGACCCTGTTTGGGAGAAGCTAAATCCGGGAGGCAGGAATGACCATCAACGCAGATCCGGCTGACACCGTCATCGAGGCAGATGTCGTGCTGATTGGCGGAGGCATTATGTCGGCCACGCTAGGGTCGATGATCGCTGTTCTCGAGCCTGATTGGAGGATTGTGCTGCTTGAGAAGGCAGACGCCCTTGCAACAGAGAGCAGCGATCCATGGAACAACGCCGGAACCGGGCATGCGGGGCTCTGCGAGCTGAACTACATGCCGGATCCGGCTGACGGCCGAAAGGCTGCGGACATTGCCCGGCAGTTCCGCGTCACCCGCCAGTGGTGGTCATACCTGGAACGGCTGGGACTTCTCGGCAGCGGTTCCTTCCTGCACACCACGCCGCATATGGACGTCGTTTTTGGACGGCACGACGTCGACTACCTCCGGGCCCGGTATCAGACACTGGCGAGGGATCCGTTGTTTGCTGGGCTCAGGTTCTCCGAGGACGAAGCCACGATTCGAGGGTGGGCGCCTTTGGTCATGGAGGGGCGGGACCCGGCGGAACCGGTCGCAGCGACGTGGCATCCAGAAGGAACCGACGTCGACTTCGGTGCTTTGACCCGCGCGCTTGCCGCTATCATCACCAGCCGCGGCGGAAGAACGTTCCTCGGCCATGAGGTCCGTTCCTTACGCCGGGACTCCGCGGGAGGATGGATCGTCTCCGGACGTCAGGGCCGCGCCAAACACAGGTTCACGGTACGCGGCCGGCACGTGTTCGTCGGGGCCGGGGGCTTCGCCCTTCGGCTGCTGCAGCGGGCCGGGCTCCCGGAGGTGCGAGGATACGGGGTCCTGCCAGTCGGCGCTTCGTTCTACCGCTGCTCGGAACCTTCGGTCACTGCCAGGCATGAGGCCAAGGTCTACGGCCAGGCGGCTATCGGCGCGCCTCCCATGTCAGTTCCCCATCTCGACAAGCGCATCGTCGACGGCCGTGAGTACTTGATGTTTGGCCCCTATGCGACGTTCAGCACCAGGCTCCTGAAGAACGGCACGCTCTCCGACTTCTTCACCACCCTCCGGCCGGGAAATCTGCATGTGATGGCAGCGGCTGCTATTCAGAGCCTGCCACTGGTGAAATACCTGATAACGGAACTGGCCGCGCGGCCGGCGTCGAAATTCGCGCAGCTCCAACAGTTCTATCCCCGTGCAGAACCCAGCCAGTGGGAGCTCATCCCGGCAGGGCAGAGGGCGCAGCTCGTTACCCCCGACCGACGGGCAGTCGGCGTGCTGCGGCAAGGGACCGAACTCGTCACGGCTGACGATCTCAGCATGTCCGGGCTGCTGGGTGCATCACCCGGCGCCTCTACGGCAGTCCCGATCATGTTCGGCCTGCTGCGGAAGTGCTTTCCCGAGCAATGGGGCAAAACTTGGGGCGCCATCATTTCAGAGAACCTCATTGAGATCGAATGACAATGCCAGGATTCCCGACTTCGGCTAATAAGTGACGAATCAATAACTGTGTAAATTTCCTGCACTGCAAAATGATCAGCTGTCCTAGGATCAGAACCACGCATCCGCTCCCTGCGTTTAGCAAAGCCGCCGTAGGGGAACGACAGACAGGGAGTGATCCGCCGGAGCTTCGGGGACGGCCCTTCCCGCGGACGAAGCTAGGCAGCCGTCCGGGAAGATCGGGGGGACGGCTCTGGGCATACTCGGATTGCTGGTGCAGTACATCGGGGGTCCTTGATCCTACCGTTGCTGTGGAGGAGTTGAGGGGGCAGTCCTGTAGACTTCCTCAGCCTTGATTGATGCTTTCCGACTCCGGCAGCCGCGAAGGCCACAGGTGCATGTTGATCCCAGCGTGAAACCGAGAACCCCGGAAAGAGGCAGGAAACGCGTGACGGAATTCTGGCACAGCAGGCAGGTGCCACAACTGGAATCGCGCCGGTCCTGCCGGGACAGTGCCTGCTACCGTCCGCACACCCATGACCGGTTCTCGATAGGCCTGATCGATTCAGGCACCACTGTGTTCGGCGGCGCGCTGGGAGACCCGATCCGCCTGGCGGCCGGCGACGTCATTCTTATTCCAGCAGGCCATGTCCACGCGTGCAATCCGGATGAAGGCCGCTGGGAGTACCAAATGATTCAGGCGGACCAGGATTGGATCGCGGCCCTGCTGCCTCCGACGGCAGCACATCTCTTGGCCGGAATCAGGGTGTACCGGCAGCCGGAGATTTACCGCCGGTTCACTGGTATCAACAACATGCTGTTCACCGATGCGGAGCCTAGCGGGATCGGAACCGGGTTCCGGACTGGTCTACATGAATGTGTGACTCGTGAACCGGAATACCGTTTGCCCGGCTACGGCGATGAAGAGCTTTTCGCCCGCCTGGAACCGGTCCTTGTCCGGCTGCGGCAGGATGAATCGAACCCG
Source organism: Arthrobacter sp. (assembly GCF_031988865.1). Taxonomy (NCBI): domain Bacteria; kingdom Bacillati; phylum Actinomycetota; class Actinomycetes; order Micrococcales; family Micrococcaceae; genus Arthrobacter; species Arthrobacter sp. The sequence goes on along the minus strand of NZ_DALZXY010000005.1, from coordinate 67,813 downwards.
ACGCTCGAGGACCTGGCCGAACTGGCGGGGATGGGAAAATACCAGCTCATCCGGGCCATGAAGCGCCTGACCGGACTGGCGCCCCTGGCCTGGCGGCAGAACGAACGCGTCACTGAGTCGCGCAGGATGCTGCGCGAAGGACGAGCCCTGGCCGAGACCGCACATGCTTTGGGGTTTGTTGACCAGAGCCACTTCCACAGAGTCTTCCGCGCCCATGTAGCCGCGTCTCCTGGAACCTACCGCGGCTGACTGCAATTTCGTACAAGACGGTTCTCCTGCTTGACCCGCATTCTGAACGAGGTATGTCGTCGAGGTAGCTGGGGATAGATGGAGCAGTTTTTTGCTGTGGCAGCAGCACATTTTTTGGCCTTGCTGATCCCCGGAGTCGATTTTCTCCTGATCGCCCGCAGCGCGGTAAGCAGCGGCTGGCGGACCGCCAGCGGTGCCTGCCTGGGGATCGCGCTTGCCAACGGCATCTTTATCGCGGCCGCGTTCTCCGGGCTGGCACTGATTTCTCATCCGACGCTGCTCGGATTGATCCAAACGGCCGGAGGGCTGTTTCTGATCTTCATTGGGGCCGCGTTCCTCCGTTCCAGCGCCCGTATCAGTGTCATCAATGAACCTGCAGTGCCAAGCAACACCTGGGGAAAGAACCTGGGACTTGGGTTCGCGTCCGGTCTGCTCAACCCGAAGAATGCGCTCTTTTACGTCGCCCTCGCGTCAGGGCTTTCCAGCGCGGGCACCGGGGAATTGATGCTCTACGGCGCCTGGATGTTCGCCGTCGTCCTGTTCTGGGACCTTTTCGTGGCCGTCGCGTTGGGATCCGACCGGGCGCTCGCGAAGCTCACCCGTTTCCTGCCATGGATAACGAAGGCCGCTGGGGGTTTCCTCGTGCTGTTAGGGACCGGAATGATTTTCACCCTCATCGTTGGCCTCGTGCGGTAAGCCCTGCGCGGCGCCCGGACCCACGCCAGTGCTACTCCTGGCCGATAGTGATACCCGTGATGGGGGACCCCGCAAGTTCGTAGACCAAGGAGACGGCTCCGTTGGGGAAGCCCCTTGGCGCCTCGGCCAGGGTGAAGGCCGCCGGCACCCCTGTCCCGTCCGGAAACAGCCGCTTGCCGGTGCCGAAGATTAACGGATACAAGAAAAGATTGAGCCGGTCGACGAGCCCTGCCTCGAGCAGCGGCCGCGCCAGGTCGCCGCTGCCAATGATATGAATGTCGCTGAACCGGTCCTTGAGCGCAGCCACATCCGCGGGGCCTGAGAGGACGGCGGTCCCCTTCCATGATGCGTCGGCCAGAGACCGGGACACAACAAACTTGGGCATGGCGTTGAACTTGGCGGCGATGGGATCGCCGGCACTTTGGACGGGCCAGAACGCAGCAAAGATGTCATAGGTTTTCCGGCCAAGGAGCAAGGCGTCCATGGCATCGATGTTCGCCATGATCGATTCGCCAGCCTCCTCGTCGGAGTACGCCGCCTGCCAGCCGCCGTATTCGAAGCCGCCCTCCGGGTCCTCGTCGGGACCTCCGGGCGCCTGGTACACGCCGTCGAGGGTGATGAACAAGTCCAGGGATAGTGTTCCCACGGTGTGCTCCTTCGCGTGCACGGCCGCCTTTCGCGTAGACCGGTGGACCCGGCCCGGGATCGCCGCACGTAGGGGCTACCAGAGTAGCGGCGAAGGCCGTGGCCGGTCGAGGGTCCTACCCTGTGCTGGGCTATTCGATCCAGCCGATTTGGTGGCGGGATTTGCGGGCGCGGCTGGCTGGGCTCATCTGACAGGACCTGAGCGACCCCCCTGCGCCGTGTGGGGACCGGAGTGCCGGGCGCTTTCGCTGTAAAGCTCCTCGACGTCGCGCCGGCCCAGGCCGATCTGCAGCGCCGGTGCCAAGGTGACGTGGCCATAGAGTTCGATCGAGTTTTCGCCAGGGGTCCAATAGGCCGACCGGTCTCCATTCGCGTCGGTGCCTTCGTCCGCGGGGCTTCCATATATGTCGTTGAGACGATCCCGGACAGCTCCGAATCCGACCTCAGCTAATCTCCGTGAGCCGGAGTAGAAGAAGAAATTCAAAGCGAACAGCTGCCCGTTGTACGCCGCCCACGACCCGTGATCCAGGAAAGTTCCCGGGCACGTGAGCGGACCGCAGGTGCTGCCCGGCACCGGATCGGAGTACTCCGCCGACTCCCCCGCGGTACACCCAAGACTGTCAAAATAGGCTGTGAATCCGGCGGAATCATCGGGCCAAGGGGCGCCAGCCACCCGCCCAATGAATTCAACAATCACGTCGGGTGTTGGCTCAATCAGCCGAACCGGTGAGTCGCTCATGGGTGAACCCTATGCCTCCAGCTTGATGCCTTGGCCAGACGCAGACAGGATTCCGCAACCATCGTAGGCTTGGCCAATGAGCTCTGCCAGGGAAAGCGGGAATGGTAAGCGCACCAAGATCATGCTGGCGACGGTGATGACCATCTCGCTGATCCTGGTGTGGGTCAACAATCTCGTGCCCTTCGTCGAACCATGGAGCTGGGTTCTGCTCGGCGGTGTTCTCATCTTGCTCGTCGCTACCATCGCGCTACTGGCACGGCTGGTCCTCCAACAGCGGGACGACTACTGGCGGGAGCGAGGCCGGGACCCAAAACACCCGGAGGCCCATCCGCTGGGTGACCGTGAGACGTAGCCAAGGACCCTGTTTCGTTGACGCCGTCCCGGGCCCTCCGGCCCGGACCACGTGACCTGCAGCAGCTCAGCCCATCCGGCCCAGCGCAGCGCTCAGATACGGCGCCGTCCGGCTCGCTTTGCAGGCGGCAACCTCGTCCGCGGTTCCGGCGCAAATGACCCGGCCGCCGTCGTCGCCGCCGGCCGGGCCCATGTCGATCACCCAGTCCGCCGAGGCCACTACGTTCATCGAGTGCTCCACCACCACTACCGTGTTGCCTGCGTCCACCAGCCGGTTCAACTGGGCCAGCAGCAGCTGCACGTCCTGCGGGTGCAGGCCGGTGGTCGGCTCGTCCAGCAGGTACAGGGTGTGGCCGCGGCGGGCGCGCTGCAGCTCGGTGGCCAGTTTGATCCGCTGCGCCTCACCGCCGGAGAGTTCCGTGGCGGGCTGGCCGAGCCGCAGGTAACCGAGGCCGACGTCGAGCAGGGTCCGCAGGCTGCGGGCAGCCGCCGGGAGATCGGCGAGGAACTCCGCGGCGGTCTCCACGCGCATGGCCAGGACGTCGGCAATGGACTTGCCGCGGTAGGTGACCTGCAGGGTTTCCTCGTTGTAGCGCGCTCCGTGGCAGACCGGGCAGGGTCCGTAGGTGCCGGGCAGGAACAGCAGTTCGACGGCGAGGAACCCCTCGCCCTGGCAGGTTTCGCACCGCCCGCCGGCGACGTTGAAGGAGAACCGGCCGGCGGTGTACCCGCGGGCCCGGGCCTCGTCCGTGCCGGCGTAGAGCTTGCGGACGGCGTCGAACAGGCCAGTGTAGGTGGCGAGGTTGGAGCGCGGTGTGCGTCCGATGGGCCGCTGGTCCACCCGGACGAGCCGGTCCAGGTGTTCCAGGCCGGCGATGCTGCGTACCTGGACGCCGGGGTCCTCCTCCGGGACGCTGCCCGATTCGGCGGTGGCGGCGTCGTCGGTCTCTTCCGGTTCCGGCGGAGCACCGTTAATCTGGGTGCCGACGGCCTCGGCCAGCACTTGGCTGACCAGAGTCGACTTCCCGGACCCGGAGACCCCGGTCACGGCGGTCAGGACACCGAGGGGAATCTCGGCGTCGAGGTCGCGGAGGTTGTGGCGGGTGATGCCCTTCAAGGAGAGCCACTGCTCGGCGCGGCGGCGGGCCGGAACGGTGTCTTCCGCTTCGCCGAACAGGAACGGCCGGGTGGCGCTCTCCGGCACATCGGCGAGCCCGGCCACCGGACCGCTGTAGAGCACCGTACCGCCGCCGTCGCCGGCCTGCGGGCCAACGTCCACGATCCATTCGGCGCTGCGGACCACGTCCATGTTGTGTTCGACGACGAAGACTGAATTCCCGGCGTCCTTGAGTTCCTGCAGGACGGCGAGCAGCGGCTCGGCGTCGGCGGGATGCAGCCCGGCCGACGGCTCATCCAGCACGTAAACCACGCCGAACAGGCCAGAGCGCAGCTGGGTGGCGATCCGCAGCCGCTGCATCTCCCCCGGCGACAGCGTGGGGGTGGCCCGGGACAGGCTGAGGTAGCCCAGGCCCAGGGAAACCAGCACTTCCAGCCGGGCCAGGAGGTCACGGGTGATGGTCACGGCGACTTCGGTGTTTTCGTTGGACGCTGCCGCGCGGGAGGCGGTACCAGCGGCCTTGAGCGCCGCCGTCGGCCGGATGATTTCCGCCAGCTCACCGAGGGTGGCCCCGTTCAGTTCAGCGATGTTCCGGCCGGCGAACGTAACGGCCAGGGCCTCCGGGCGCAGTCCCGCTCCCCCGCAGACCGGGCAGGGCCCGGACACCATGTACTCGAGCACGCGTTCGCGCATCTTGGCGCTGCCGGAATCGGCCAGGGTGTGCAGCACATAGCTCTTCGCGCTCCAGAACCTGCCCTTATAGGGTTTGGCGACCCGGTCCCGCTGCGGGGTGATGGTCACCACCGGCTGCTCGTCGGTGAAAAGGATCCAGTCGCGGTCCTTCTTCGGCAGCTTCCGCCAGGGAACGTCGACGTCGTAGCCCAGGTGGATGAGGATGTCCCGGAGGTTCTTGCCCTGCCAGGCACCCGGCCACGCCGCGATGGCACCCTCGCGGATGGTCAGGTTCGGCTCCGGGACCAGCGACTCTTCGGTGACGGTGTGAGCGATACCCAGTCCGGAGCATTCGCGGCAGGCACCGGCTGCGGTGTTGGGTGAGAACGCGTCCGAATCCAGGCTGCCGGGCTCGGCGTCGGCCGGATAAGTGCCGCCGCGGGAAAAGAGCATCCGCATTGAATTGGAGAGGGTGGTGAGGGTGCCCACCGTCGAGCGTGAGCTGGCGGTCCCCCGCCGCTGCTGGAGTGCGACGGCGGGAGGCAGGCCCGTGATGGCCTCCACCTTGGGATTGTGGCCCTGGGAGATCAGCCGCCGGGCATAGGGTGCCACGGATTCGAAGTACCGCTTCTGCGCTTCGGCGTAGATGGTGCCAAAAGCCAGCGAGGATTTACCGGACCCGGAGATTCCGGTGAAGGCTACGATCGCGTCGCGGGGAATGTCGACGTCGACACTGCGCAGGTTGTTTTCCTCCGCGCCGCGGACACTGACCATGCCGTTGCCGGCGGAGCGGGTTGCGACGGGAGCGGACTTATCAGCAGATACGGGTTTGGTGCTCACTCAACGACGCTAACAGGACCACCAGTTCCCTGCCGCGCGGTTGTGCGGGGTTTCACCACCGGCGTGATCCTCCCCGTCGGCCGAGGATGTTCCGCTGCGCTGCCGGTAGCTGCCGAACGGTCACGGCGGGCACCGCCTTGGACGGCCGGAGGGACCGGTACGGTCTAGAGTCATCATCATGATCCGTCCAAAGCTCCGTGGGCCCGTCGTCTGGCCGGTGGTGGAGGAGGAACGCCGTGCCTTGATTCATGACCTGGAGGCGCTGGCGCCGCAGCAGTGGCAGACCCCTTCCCTGTGTCCGGGCTGGGACGTCCACGACGTGCTCGCCCACCTCGTGGATACAGCCAAGACCACCCGGCTGGGCTTCATCCGCCGGATGATCGCGTCCGGCTTCGACTTCGACCGCGACAACGACGCCGGGATCGCACGTGAGCGCGCCAGAGATCCCCGCGACACGCTGACTGAGTTCCGGGCGGTCCAGACGCGGAGGACCGGTCCCCCGGTGGACCTCGGCACCCGGCTGGTTGAAGCATTCGTCCATGGCGAGGATATCCGCCGTCCCCTCGGCATAACCCGCCGGTATCCGCCCGAACATGTGGTGAAGGCACTCCAGTATCAGCTGAGGACATCCGTCAAGATCGGCGGCGGCAAGGAAGTCGCAGCGGGCTGGCGGCTGGTTGCCACGGACGAAACGTTCGTGCACGGAACGGGCCCCGAAGTCCGGGGTCCGGCCATCGTGCTGCTGCTGGCCATGGCAGGGCGGCGGGTCAGTGCGGAGGAACTCAGCGGGACGGGAGCCACTGACTTCGTTCGGGCCAATGCGTCCCTGGCTACCGGAGGGCACTGAGCCCGGCACTGTATCAAACCCGACGCGAAGCCAGCGCCGAAGGCCAGGTGGCCGGGAACTGCTGCCGCCTGCTACCGGGCGTGCGGGGCGAGAATTTCCTGGATCGCCGGAGCGACGATGCGGACTATTGCGGCAGTATCGGCCGTGGTCAGGAGGGGGACGCCGATGATGCGCCGGCTGGTCACGATGCCCACGAGCATGGACGAGGCAAGGCCGGCCCTCAGCGCGGTCTCCGCCTCATCCCCCGCGCGGCCCTTTGTCCCGGCGAGCAGCCGGGACTGGATGAAGTCCGCGAGCTGCGTGCTGGCGGACTCGTTCACGACGGCACCGCGCAGCATCGCCATCAAGGGTTCAGAATCCTCCGGCACTCCTTCCCAGGCCTGAAGGTAGGCGTGGACGACGCGTTCCCCAAGACCGGCATCCGGCCCGTCAAAAGCTGTGTCGAACAGCTCCAGGACGGATGGTGGAATCGACATGACGGACGCGAACAGCTCGTCCTTGGACCGAAAGAACTGCATGACCTGGGAGGCGTCTACATTGGCGTCGGAGGCGATCGCCCGGATGGTCGTGGCGGTAAAGCCCTCAGTGGCAAACCGCTTTCGTGCCGCGTCAAGGACTGATTTTCGGGTGCTCTCCGTCCCCGGGCGGCGCCCACGGGGGCGTCCAGGCGAAGTCATTTCCTGCGCATTCATGAGATCAGCCTACCTTTGCAGGACCAATCTCAACAGCTGTTGAGTTTATTCGAAGTCCGTCGTACTCTGGGCGTGGCACAACAATCCGTGCCCCGCCCGAGACCCGAGGAGCTCGTTTTGAGCACTGACCAGAAACTGTTCGTACCTTCCCAACCGCTGCCTGCTGACCGGACCGGCATTCTGACCGCTTTCAGCCCGGGCACCAGTACTTTGAAGGCCGGTTATCAGGTGGCCCCGCAGTTCCGCGCACTGACGGTTGACATCGTGTTCGAGAAGGACGTGCCGGTGTTGCTGCGGGACGGTGTGACGATCCACGTTGATCTGTTCCGCCCCGCCGGAATGGAAAAGGTTCCGGTCATCGTGGCGTGGAGCCCCTACGGCAAAGGCCAGGGCACATCCGCAAGCGTGATGGGTGTCTTCGGGCTTGTGGGCCTCGACAATGGCATCGTCTCGGGTCTGGAGAAATTCGAAGGTCCAGACCCGGCCTATTGGTGCGGGCAGGGCTACGCCATCTGCAACCCGGATGTCCGGGGCGTCGTTGATTCCGACGGCGACAGCGTCCTTTGGGACCGGCAGGAGGGCAGGGACTGCCACGACCTGATCGAGTGGCTGGCGGAGCAGGAGTGGTGTTCTGGAAAGGTGGGCATGAGCGGAACCTCCTACCTCGCCGTCGCGCAGTGGTTCACTGCGGCCGAACAGCCTCCGCACCTCGCAGCAATCAATCCCTGGGAGGGCGTGAGCGACGTCTACCGCGACCTGGTGATGCGCGGCGGCATGCCCGATACAGGTTTTGCCCAGACCCTGCAGAACAATTCCTTCTGGGGCAAGAACCGGAAGGAAGACATCCTGGCGGAAACTGAGCAGCACCCCCTGATGACCGACCTATGGGAGAACAAGATCCCGGCCTTTGACCGGATTACCGTCCCGGCCTACGTTGTGGCCAGCTACTCGAACACCCTCCACACCGCAGGGACGTTCCGCGCCTGGCGCCGGATGCGTTCCGAGCAGAAATGGCTTCGCATCCACAACAGCCAGGAATGGCCCGACTACTACGACCAGGACAACATCGAGGACCTGCGCCGCTTCTTCGACCACTACCTTATGGGCGAGGACAACGGCTGGGAGCAGACGCCTCCGGTGCGCTACTCGCTGCTCGATCTGGACGGCGGCGACCAAGTCAATATCGGCGCCGATGCCTTTCCTCCGGCGGAGGTGGAAGCCACCAAGTATTACCTCGACGCCCGTTCCCGGACCATGAGCACGGAGGCACCCCCGCACGACGCCGCGGCCACGTACACCGTCGGGGCGAATCCGGACCTCGCATCCTTCCTGGCGCGTTTCGACCAGGAGACCGTGCTGGTTGGCTATCCCAAAGCCCACTTGTGGGTCGAGGCCCTGGGTGCCGATGACATGGATCTGTTCGTCCTGGTGCAGAAGCTCGACGCGTTTGGCACGCCGCTGCAGCAGTTCACCGTCCCTAACCAGAGCGCACTTCTCCACGATGTCACCGAACGCGGTGCGTCCATCCTCCGTTACAAGGGTTCCGACGGCCGGCTCCGCGTCTCGCTCCGGAACCTGGATGAAGCTTTGTCGACCCCGGATATTCCGGCGCATAGCTTCGACCGGATCGAGAAGCTCGCTCCGGGCCAGGTCGTGGACATCGAGATTGACCTACTCCCGCTCGGACTGATCTTCCACCCCGGTGAGCAGATCCGCTTTGTCGTCAGCGGCCGCAGCCTGCTGGGACCGGTGATGCCCGGAGCGAGCGAGTATGAGCCCGCCAACTCTGGCCAGCACGTCATCCATACCGGAGGCGATCATGCCTCCTACCTGCAGCTCCCGGTCAGGACCCACTGACCCCACGGGATAAGTTAGATTCACTGCCGCAAAAAGCCGGTGCGCACCCCGCCATCCACAGGTGGGGCGTGCACCGGCCTAACTGGGGTCAGAGCCCCATCTGATACATCCAGGAGGAGAACACCTATGCCCCAGCGTTACAGCGACGAGTCCTCACGGCGGCGCACGCTGTTCCACCGGAGGCCTGTCCTGGACCGGGCTGAAGCAGCAGTTTCCTCGAGGCGGACCCGGTTCGTCATCGATGGACGGCTAAGCCCCACACCCGAGAGTGCGTCCGTTGCCGAGGCACTGGATTTCGCGGAAAGTGAGCCCAACCGGATGGCGTTGTGCCTCTTCCCGGCACCAACACCACATGACATCGACGAGCTCGCCGAAGCGTGGGATCTCCATCCCCTGCTGGTGGAAGACCTGCGCCACGGGGGTCAGCGCCCGAAGCTGGAACGCTACGGGAATGTCCTCTTTATGGTTGTGCGGTCCGCACGGTACGACGACGCCGCCGAGGATGTGGATTTCTCCGAGTTCCATGTCCTGGTCCGCCCACACGCCATTGCCGTCCTCTGCCAGGACAAACGGTGGATCGACGGGACCGATGAAGCTGCCCTGGCCGGCAACCCGGCGGACATCGCTGACCGCGGCGGACGCACACTGCTCGACGACGAGCACCTCCTCACCCTGGGGCCCGAGGCCGTGGCCTACCGGCTCCTCGATGCGATCGTCGACGGCTACACGCCTGTCCTTCGAGGCCTCGCCATTGATAAGGAGCAAATTGAACGCCAGGTGTTCAGCGGAGATGCCGCCGTTGCAGAACGCATCTACCGGCTGAGCCAGGAAGTCATCGACCTGCAGCACACCACGTCATCGATGGCCGACGTTCTGATTGCGCTGCGTCAGGGATTCGACCGCTACGAAGTTCCGGAACCGCTGCAGGCGTATCTGCAGGATGTTGCTGACCACCTCACGCATGCCGGCATCCGTGTGACCGAACTGCGCGACGCACTCTCACAGATCCTTGGCGTGAATTCGACGCTCGTCGCCCAGCGGCAAAACGAGGACATGAAAAAGATCTCGGGCTGGGCAGCAATCCTCTTTGCACCCACCCTCATCGGTGCCATCTACGGCATGAACTTCGATCACATGCCCGAATTGCATTGGGCCTTCGGCTATCCCGCGGCGATGGGGGCCATGGTCGCCTTGGCGCTGACGCTCTACTTCGTTTTCAAAGCAAAGAAATGGATGTAACCGGAATCAGTACACGTTTGACTGTACTATCGAGGAATGGAAACCCTCAGCCGTTCCTCGGTGCTGGCGCGCTTCGGTTACGCGCTGTCCGATCCCACCCGTTCACGGGTGCTGCTGGCCTTGCGGGACGGACCGTCCTACCCGGGTGAGCTTGCGGAACTGATTGGCGTCAGTAAACAGAGCCTGTCGAATCACCTGTCCTGCCTTCGCGGCTGCGGGCTCGTCGCCGGCGTCCCGGAAGGCCGGCGCGTCCGCTACGAACTGGCCGATCCCAAACTGGCCGAAGCGCTCACGGCACTGCTCGACGTCGTCCCTGCCGGCCAGCCAGAATGCTGCTGCGCCAGCTCCGAACGCCATGCTGACGGGTTAGGGTGCTGCCGATGAGCGCTCCAGCCTCGGCGCGCGAGTCGACGTCGTTCCCCACATCTGAGCGGCAGGCGGTCCTGTCCCGGCGGATCCGCATCTTCGTCGCCATAACGATCACCTATAACCTCATCGAAGCGGTCGTCGCGATCAGCGCCGGAACGGTCGCCTCCTCGAGCGCCCTCATCGGCTTCGGCCTGGACTCCATCGTTGAAGTCCTTTCCGCCGCCGCCGTGGCGTGGCAGTTCTCCGGCCGTGACCCCGAAACCCGGGAGAAGACCGCCCTGCGGCTCATCGCGTTCTCCTTCTTCGGCCTCGCCGCCTTCGTCAGCTTCGACGCCGTCCGCAGCCTCGCCGGCGCAGCAGAGCCCCAGCACTCCCCGGTGGGCATCATCCTGGCGGCACTCAGTCTCGCGGTGATGCCGTTCCTGTCCTGGGCACAACGCCGGGCAGGCCGCGAACTTGGCTCCCGTTCCGCCGTCGCGGACTCCAAGCAGACCCTGCTCTGCACATACCTATCCGGTGTCCTGCTTTTGGGGCTCCTTCTCAATTCCACCCTGGGATGGTCCTGGGCGGACCCCATCGCCGCTCTCGTCATCGCCGCGGTCGCGGTGAAGGAAGGCCGCGAGGCCTGGAAAGGCGACGTCTGCTGCGCGCCGCCGCCCGGTTCCGAAAGTCTCAGCCAGAATACTGAAGCGACCAGCTCCGACGAGCCTGCTGTGGACAAACCGCCAGCCGGCACGTCCTGCACCTGCTGTTCCCACACCTGACCCGCGCCGTTAGCCCAGCGCACCCCCGCGCCAACCTAAGGAGACACCTCTGTGCCTGCCCCTGTTCCCAACCGACGCCTAAGCCTGCCAAACCGGATCGCGGTGGGCCTGGTGCTCCTAGCTGCCCTGATCACTGTCCTGATCATCGTCGTCGCTAACCTCCGGGCAGGCGGCGCCGAAACAGCAGGCGCGGACGGCGGGCAGGTCCAGGTGGTGAGGGATGACAGTCACCTCCTGCACCAGGCGCCGGAGGAGAAAGCTGTCCTGGTCGAGTTCCTCGATTTCGAGTGCGAGGCCTGCCGCGCCGCGTATCCGCTGGTGGAGGAGGTCATCGCCGAGTACGGGGAGAACCTGACCGTTGTGTCCCGGTACTTCCCCCTGCCGGGCCACCCGAATTCAGAGACCTCGGCGGCATCCGTCGAAGCTGCAGCACAGCAGGGCAAGTTCCACGAGATGCACGCCCTGATGTTTGAGAAGCAGACCGAGTGGTCACACTCCGCCGAGTCCCAGGCCGCGACCTTCCGCGGCTACGCTTCCACTCTGGGACTGGACCTCGCAGCCTACGATGCCGCGATCGCCAGCCCAGCCACGATGGAACGGGTCAACAGCGACAAGAAAGACGGCGTGGCCCTGGACGTGAAGGGAACGCCCACCTTCTTCCTCGAAGGCCGGCTGATCCAGCCCGCCAGTACCGAAGAGTTCCGCAGCCTCATCGAAACCGCCATCGCTGACTAACGACGGCGGGCCAGGACCGCAGTGTGCGGCCGGTAGCCCGGAGCGGTCCCGGCTGGGACTCCTCCTCAGGCTTCCTGCTGCCGGCGAACTATCTCGGTGATCCAGATGGGGGCGAACGGCGAAGTGCAGTTCGGGGGCGTCGGGTAATCCTTGAGGACTTCCAGCCGTTCACCGATGCCGATGGCACGGGCGCGAAGTTCGTGATGCGTAATACCGATCTGGGCCAGGCAGTTATTCATGGCCCATTGCAGGCGGTCGGGAGCATCCTTCATTTCCGCCTCAATGGTGTCGAGCAATCCCGGCAGATCCAGGCCCTCAGGATTCTTCGTGACACGCTCGCTGGTCAGTGCCCACCCGGCGCTGGCGACGACCGGGTCCGGGTCCGCGAACCAACCTCGGCGCAGCTCCTCCGCGTGCGGACTCTTCCGCACCACGTAGTTCACGAACCAGTCGTGGACTTTGGGGACGCGGGCCTCCCGCAGCATGGCGTCCAGTTCGGCACTTTCAAATGCCTTCGGACGGCAGATCAGCAGCGCCACCAGCCGTGCCGCGGTGTCACCCGTCTTCCAAAGCTCACGGGAGAGTTCCTGTTGCGTCTTCAGCTGCTTTGCGACGGCGCGCAGCTTGCCCAGGTTCACGCCGTGGTCGTCGCCGTGCGACTCGTTAATGGCACGGGCCTTCGGATCCTCCAGCGCGGCCAGCGCGGCCATCACCTCATCCACGGTGGCACTGCCGGTTAGCGTCTGCGTCATCTCAGATTTCCCCTCGAATCGGTAAATTCCAGCCTAGCGAGCAGAGAACTAGAAGAGTGCCACCTTCGGAGCCTGCGGGAAGATCCGGTCCAGCTCTTCCAAATCCTTCTCCCCCGGCACCCAGGACGCAGCTTCGGCGTTCTGCCGCACCTGCTCCGGTTTGGTGGCTCCGGCAATCACGGACGAGACCGACGGGCGGGAGGCGAGCCAGGAGAAGGCCACCTGCACCTCCGTCAGGCCGCGGTCCTTGGCGAATTCGCCGAACTCGCGCAGCTGGTCAAAGTCCGCATCATGCAGCATGTTCTTGCGTGAGTGCGTCAGGCGGCTGCCCTCGGGCGCCTGGCCGGAGCTGTACTTGCCGGTAAGCAGGCCGTTGGCCAGCGGGAAGTACGGCAACAGCCCCAGTCCGTAGGCCTCCGCCGCGGGTGTGACCTCGAGCTCGGCGCGGCGGTCCAGCAGGTTGTAGTGGTTCTGCGTGGAGATAAAGCGGGTGCTGCCGCTCATCCGGGCAGTGAACTCGGCTTCGGCTATCTGCCAGCCGGCACGGTTCGAGTGGCCGATGTAGCGGACCTTTCCGCTCGAGACCAGGTCATCCAGGGCCGCAAGGGTTTCCTCGATCGGCGTCAGCGGGTCCGGAGTGTGGAACTGGTACAGGTCGATCCAGTCCGTGCCCAGCCGGCGCAGGGAAGCCTCAACAGCGGTGACAATGTAGCGCCGGGAACCGCGGGCACCGAAGTCCGGCCCATTGACGCCCTGCATGTCCATGCCGAATTTCGTGGCCAGCACAACGTCACCCCGGCGGGAGCCGAGCGCCTCCCCCAGCCGAATCTCGCTGAGACCGGGCTCGGCACCGTAAATGTCCGCAGTGTCGAAGAGGGTGATTCCGGCGTCGATTGCCGCATGCACGACGGCGTTGGTCCCCTCCTGGGATTCGGTTGCGGTCCCGGGGCGGCCGAGGTTATTGCAGCCGAGGCCCACGGTGGAAACAGTGAGGCCGGAATTGCCAAGTCTGGAGTAAGTCGTCATCCTGCCACGCTACCAACCACGCAGGCCACCGTGCTTATCGGCTACCTGGCGGGAAGCTAGAACCCGTACGTGTTGAGCGGCCCGTTCGGACTTGGAGGCTTGTCCGTCTCCAGGATGTACTGGATCGAAATCGGTCCGGTGGCCAGCATCCCGGGATAGACGTTCTCATGGTGTTGGCGCCGCGGGTAGTTGCCAGTCTCTTTCAGCAGCCGCGAGAACACCGTGACGGACACCGGGTCCAGCTCCGCCTGCTCGCTCCAGATGATGTACATCCCGTATAGGTCGGCCGCGGGGGTCGCCTCGGTCTCGTCCAGACCGCTGATGGTGCATTCACGCAGGAAGTCTGCGACGGGGGCAGCAAGTACCTGATTCATACTTTCGACCTAACCACGGTGGCCTGCCGGTTGGGAAGGGTCCTGAAGGTGAACACTAGCCAACGCTCCGCAGGTGGTCTTCAAAGCTCAATGGGGCCGTGCCCGTGAGCCGGGCTATGTCGTCGCTGACCTGGGCGAGTTCGCCGGTGGCTATGGCAGCGTAGCTGGTTGACCAGGCTACTGCCTGCCATTCGGAGGCCCCGGCGGCTCGGCGGGATTCAACTGCTTCATCCAGCGTTTCGGCGTGGTAGGTGATCTGCTGGCCGGTGACCCGGGAGAGGACATCGGCAACCTCCGCCATGGTGAGCGACTGCGGTCCAGTCAGCGTGTAGGTGGCCCCGGCGTGGGCCTGCGGATCCCTGAGGATCTGCACTGCCGTCCTTGCCACGTCGCTTCGGGCGACCGGAGCGAACCTGCCGTCGGCTGCGGGGCCCCGAATCACGCCGTCGCGCCCCACAAATGAGGGCAGGATGTCCTGGTAGAAACAGTCCCGCAGGAAGGTGTATTGCAGGCCGCGGGCCTTGATGTGCTCTTCGGTGTCCCAGTGGTCCCGCCCCAGCGTAAAGACGTCATCGGGGCCGGCTCCCATAAAGGATGTGTAGACGATGTGCTGCACGCCTGCCTCGGCTGCCGCGTCCACGAAGGTGCGCTGGTCCTCGGCCCGGTGCGGGTTCTCGGCGGCAGAAACCATAAACAGGGTCTGGACGCCCCGCAGGGCACGGGCCGCGTGCTCCTTGTCCGCATAGGATGTCGCGAAGACCGGCGTATCCGGCAGCGGCGGCATCTTCGCGGTGTGGCGGACCAGCAGGCGCTGGGGAACACCCGCGTCGGCGAGCTGGCGGGCCACCATTCCCCCGAGTGCTCCGGTGGCTCCCGTGACGGCAAGGGTGGGAAGGTCATTTGCCATAGCGGCCACTTCTTTCCTGCCCCGCCGGGACGCGGAGCCTACTTGATCTTCGGAATCTGCCCCGTGGGCATCTGCTGGCCCGGCAGTGGACGGGCAAACGGGACCTTGGTGCCCAGAACCTGGGCGACGACGTCGTTGGCCACCTGGCGGGCGGTCAGGCCCACCCGTTCAAGGACCTCGGCACGCGTGCCGTGATCCAGGAACTCAACCGGCAGTCCCACCTCGTTCAGGGCAGTGTCGACGCCGGCAGCGCGCATTTCCTGCCGGATCCTGGATCCGACTCCTCCGGCACGAACCCCGTCCTCGATCACGACGACGATGCGGTGGCTGGCGGCCATGGTGATGATGGACTTCGGCACAGGCAGCACCCACCGCGGGTCGACCACCGTGGAGCTGATGCCCTGGGCGCCGAGCCGGT
Source organism: Arthrobacter sp. (assembly GCF_031988865.1). Lineage (NCBI taxonomy): Bacteria > Bacillati > Actinomycetota > Actinomycetes > Micrococcales > Micrococcaceae > Arthrobacter > Arthrobacter sp. The sequence continues at coordinate 52,524 of NZ_DALZXY010000005.1, read as the reverse complement.
CGGCAACATCCAGCGCCATTTCGGCCATCGCACCCACACTGACAATCAGCACATCGTTACGGCTGTCGCCGGAGGGCCGGCGGGCCAGGACGTCCACGCCGTCGTCGGTGCGTTCCTCGGCGTTGATATCCGCACCCACGGTGCCCTTGGAGAAGCGCACCACGCTGGGCGCGTCGGAAATTGCCACGGCTTCGCGCAGCTCTTCCCGCAGCCGGGTAGCATCCCGGGGCGCAGCGAGGTGCAGGCCCGGAACGATCTGCAGCATGGACATGTCCCACATACCGTGGTGGCTGGCACCGTCCGGTCCGGTCACGCCAGCACGGTCCAGGACGATGGTGACGCCGGCCTTGTGCAGGGCGATATCCATCAGCAGCTGGTCGAAGGCACGGTTCAGGAAGGTCGCGTACAGGGCCACCACGGGGTGCAGACCGCCGTAGGCCATGCCTGCCGCGGAGGTCAGCGCATGCTGCTCGGCGATGCCGACGTCGATCACCCGGTCCGGGTGCTTCGCAGCGAAGCGGTGCAGCCCTACCGGGATCAGCATGGCACCGGTGATACCGACGATGTCCTTGCGTTCGTCGGCGATCTCTGCGATCTCCGTGGCGAACACCGATGTCCAGGACTGCTTTCCGCCCGGCGCCACGGGCGCACCGGTTTCGGGGTCGATCACGCCAACGGCGTGGAACTGGTCCTCATCGTTGGCCCGGGCCGGAGCGTAGCCGTGCCCCTTTTCGGTGATCGCGTGCACGATCACCGGACCGCCATAGTTCTTGGCGGTGAGGAGCGCCTGCTCAACGGCCCCGAGGTCGTGTCCGTCAACCGGGCCGACGTACTTCATGCCCAGGTCCTCGAACAGTCCCTGGGGTGCCCACCAGTCCTTGATGCCCTTCTTGGCCGCGTGCAGGCAGTGGTACGCGAACCGGCCGACGGGTCCGCCGTTCTGCAGCCGGCCCTTCCACCAGTCCATCGAGTTTTCATACATGTGGTGGGTCCGGACGCTGTCCAGCGTTGGGCGGAGTGACGCCAAGTAGTCGGCAACGCCGCCGATCGTCGGAGCGTAGGAGCGGCCGTTGTCGTTGACCACGATCACCACGCGGCGGCGCTGGTCCGCTGCGATGTTGTTCAGGGCTTCCCAGGCCATGCCGCCGGTCAGGGCGCCGTCGCCGACCATCACCACGGTGTAACGGTCACCTTCGCCCGTCAGCTGGCGGGCCCGGGAGATGCCGTCCGCCCAGGACAGGGAGGAGGAAGCGTGCGAGCTCTCGACGATGTCGTGCTCGGATTCGGCCCGGGCCGGATAGCCCGAGAGGCCGCCCTGCTGCCGCAGGCTTTCAAAGTTCCGCCGGCCCGTGAGCATCTTGTGCACGTAGGACTGGTGCCCGGTGTCGAACACAATGCTGTCTCGCGGGGAGTCGAAGACCCGGTGGATACCCATGGTCAGTTCGACGACGCCGAGGTTGGGACCGAGGTGGCCGCCGGTCTGGGCCACGTTCGTGATGAGGAAGGACCGTATCTCCCCGGCCAGCTCCGAAAGCTGGGAGGAGCTCAGCTTGCTGAGGTCCCGCGGATCACGGATGGTTTCCAGAAGTCCCAAAAGGGCGCCTCCCTTGCGTCTTAGGCGACGGGCAAATGCACCGTCACAACGACTAATTCTAACGCCTGTGCCTGCCCCGGCATTTCCTCCCACACGCAAAACGCCCCGCTTCGCGGCATCGATTACTCGACAGCCTAGCGAAACGGGGCGTAGTGCCGGAACTACTTCAGCTACTTCGCCGAAATCTGGCGCAGGACGTACTGCAGGATTCCGCCGTTGCGGTAGTAGTCAGCCTCACCCGGGGTGTCGATGCGCAGGACGGCATCGAACGTGATCGCTTCGCCGTTTTCCGGCACCGCGGTGACCTTGACGGTCTTCGGGGTGGTGCCGTTGTTCAGTTCGGTCACGCCCTCTACCGAGAAGGTCTCCGTGCCGGTCAGGCCCAGCGATTCGGCGTTGACGCCGGCCGGGTACTGCAGCGGCAGGACGCCCATGCCGATGAGGTTGGAGCGGTGGATCCGCTCGTAGCTCTCGGCGATGACGGCCTTGACACCCAGCAGCGCGGTGCCCTTGGCGGCCCAGTCACGCGAGGAGCCGGAACCGTATTCCTTACCGGCCAGGACCACCAGCGGGGTGCCGGCAGCCTGGTAGTTCACCGAGGCGTCGTAAACGGCGGCCTGCGGAGCGTCCGGCTGGCTGAAGTCACGGGTGAAACCGCCTTCGACGCCGTCGAGGAGCTGGTTCTTGATCCGGATGTTGGCGAACGTGCCGCGGATCATGACTTCGTGGTTGCCACGGCGGGAGCCGTAGGAGTTGAAGTCCTTGCGGGCCACACCGTGATCCAGCAGGTAGCGGCCTGCCGGGGTGTCGGACTTGAAGGAACCGGCCGGGGAGATGTGGTCGGTCGTGACCGAATCGCCCAGCTTCAGGAGCACGCGGGCGCCCTCGATATTCTGGACGGGCTCCGGCTGTGCCTTCATGCCCTCGAAGTACGGGGGCTTCCGGACGTACGTGGACTCCGAATCCCATTCGAAGGTTGCACCCTCGGGGGTGGGCAGGGACTTCCAGCGGTCGTCACCTTCGAAGATGGTCGCGTAGCTGTCCGTGAACATCTCCTTATCGATCGAGCGGTCGATGATCTGCTGGACCTCGATCGGGTTCGGCCAGATGTCCTTCAGGAAGATGTCGTTGCCGGCCTCGTCCTGGCCCAGGGCATCGTTCTCGAAGTCGAAGTCCATGCTGCCGGCCAGGGCGTACGCGACTACCAGCGGCGGGGAGGCCAGGTAGTTCATCTTCACGTCCGGGTTAATGCGGCCTTCGAAGTTGCGGTTACCGGAAAGCACAGCGGTGACAGCGAGATCGGCTTCGTTGATCGCGGTGGAGATTTCATCTTCCAGCGGTCCGGAGTTGCCGATGCAGGTGGCGCAGCCGTAGCCGACCACAAAGAAGCCGAGCTTTTCCAGGTACGGAATCAGGCCGGACTTTTCGTAGTAGTCAGTGACGACCTTGGAACCCGGAGCGATCGAGGTCTTGACCCACGGCTGGGCAACCAGGCCCTTTTCCACGGCGTTCCGGGCCAGGACGGCAGCAGCCATCATGACGGACGGGTTGGACGTGTTGGTGCAGGAGGTGATCGAAGCGATCGTCACCGCGCCGTGGTCCAGCTCGAAGCTGCGGCCGTCGGGCATCGTGACGGGAACGGCGTCGGAGGCGCGTCCCTGGCTGCGGTCCCCTACAGACACCAGATCGTGCGGGGAATCCGCAACGTGGGTTCCGGCGTCCGTGTAAGTGGGGGAATCCGAGGCGGGGAAGGACTCCTCCAGTGCCTCGTCCACCGTTGCGCCTACGGCCTCGACCTCGTGGTCGACGTAGTTGTGCAGGTCCTTGCGGAACTGGGCCTTGGCGTTGGTCAGTTCGACGCGGTCCTGGGGACGCTTCGGACCGGCGATGGAGGGAACCACGGTGGAGAGATCCAGTTCCAGGTACTCGGAGTACTTGATCTCGGTGGAGGGATCGTGCCAGAGGCCCTGTTCCTTGGCGTAGGACTCGACCAGGGCGACACTTTCATCCGAACGGCCGGTGAGGCGCAGGTAGTCCAGGGTCACGTCGTCGATCGGGAAGATCGCAGCGGTGGAACCGAATTCCGGGCTCATGTTGCCGATGGTGGCGCGGTTAGCCAGCGGCACGGAGGCAACGCCTTCGCCGTAGAACTCCACGAACTTGCCGACGACGCCGTGCTTGCGCAGCATCTCGGTGATCGTCAGGACGACGTCGGTCGCGGTGGCGCCGGCCGGGATTTCACCGGTCAGCTTGAAGCCGACGACGCGCGGGATCAGCATGGAGACGGGCTGGCCGAGCATGGCAGCCTCGGCTTCGATGCCGCCAACGCCCCAGCCGAGCACGCCCAGGCCGTTGACCATGGTGGTGTGGGAGTCGGTGCCGACGCAGGTGTCGGGGTAGGCGCGGAGCACGCCGTCAACTTCGCGGGTCATGACCGTGCGCGCCAGGTACTCAATGTTGACCTGGTGGACGATGCCCATTCCCGGGGGAACAACCTTGAAGTCGTCGAACGCGGTCTGGCCCCAGCGCAGGAACTGGTAACGCTCGCCGTTGCGCTGGTATTCGATTTCCATGTTGCGCTCGAGGGCGCCGGCGTTGCCGAACGCGTCGATCTGCACGGAGTGGTCGATGACCATTTCGGCCGGTGCCAGCGGGTTAACGCGCTTGGGGTCGCCGCCGAGGTCGGCAACGGCTTCACGCATGGTCGCCAGGTCCACGATGCAGGGAACACCGGTGAAGTCCTGCATGATCACCCGGGCGGGGGTGAACTGGATTTCGGTGCTGGGTTCCGCATCGGCATCCCAGCTGGCCAGGGCCCGCACGTGGTCGGCGGTAATGTTGGCACCGTCTTCGGTGCGCAGCAGGTTCTCCAGCAGGACCTTGAGGCTGAACGGAAGGCTCTGGGCGCCTTCGACAGAATTCAGCCGGAAAATTTCATACTCGTTCCCGCCGACGTTCAAGACGCCTTTGGAACCGAAGCTGTCCACATTACTCATAACAGGACTCCTCTCGCCACCGCTTTATCTTTGTCCAGTGATCCGCCGCACGCCAGTTAGGTTTTCCTAACCGGCATAGCTGAAGGGGCCGGCCGGGGAATGGTGGGTGATTCCCCGGGTGGGTCGGTTCCCCTGCCGCGCAAAGCGCCCCAGCGGAGTCCCTACGGCACGGAGCCGGACAACTACTCCCCATCCTAGCCGGATGCACCTTACGCGGCCGGGCCCACCGCGCCGGAGGGAAGCATTACGCCCGCCACATCCGGAGGCTATGTCCGGAGGTGGCGGGCCATATAAGCGGTCGACGCCGGGTGCTACGGGCGGCGCAGGACGGCGAAGGACTCCATGTGATGGGTGTGAGGGTACAGGTCGAAGACCCGGAGGGAATCCAGTTCCCAGCCGGCGGCCCGGAACCAGCCCAGGTCACGCGCAAAGGACGCCGGGTCGCAGGAGACGTAGCCGAGGACCCTCGGTGCGGCCGAGTTGATCTGGTCGACCACGGTGCGGCCTGCGCCGGTGCGCGGCGGGTCCAGCAGTACGACGTCGAGGGCTCCGGTATGTGCGCGCAGCACACGGTCCACCCGTCCCTGGACGACCTCGACCTGCGGTGCAGCGAAGAGGTTTTTCCGTGCATCCCTGCTGGTCCCCGGCGAACCCTCGACCGAGAGCACGTGCCCGGTTTCACCGGTCGCGTCAGCCAGCGGGGCCGTGAACAGGCCGGCTCCGGCGAAGAGGTCTGCGACCCGCTCCCCCGGCTGAACCTGCAGGCCGTCCCGGACCGCACCGGCAAGCACCGCCGGTGCGCTGCGGTGGATCTGCCAGAAACCGGCTCCGGTGACACGGAAATCGTGCCCCATGGCGCTTTCCCGAACCCAGGTACGGCCGCGCAGCCGGGTCAGCACATGCTCCTCGGGGTCCCAGGCCACTACCGAGACGGTTTCCCCGGCGCCTGGGTCCGCTGCCGTGCCGACCTCGCCGGCGATCCGGGACAGGGTCCGCGGATGGGTGCCGGCCGAGGGGATTACCAGGACCAGCGGGGCGCCGCCGGCGGCGGGCGCGGCAACCTCGACGCGATCGGCGCCGGTGAAGTCCACCTCCCACAGGTTCAAGGCGTTCACGGCCTCGGAGGCCAGCGGCATCCCGGTGACCGGGATGAGTTCATCGGAGCGGTGCGGGTGCATGGCCAGCCGTCCGCCGGGTGCCACGGAGAAGCTGGCGCGGGTACGCCAGCCCAAACCGTCCGGGGACTCGTCCGGGGCCGCCTCGACGGTGATTTCCCGTTCCAGACCGGCGAGCCGCTGCAGCTGTTCGGCAAAAACGGTGGCCTTGATCGAGCGCTGCGCTTCAAGCCGGATGTGCCCGAACTCGGCTCCGCCGACGGGCAGCCGGCCGCGCGCGGCCGCACGGATCGAATCGGCGGCAGGCCAGAAGTGCGGCACCCGGTCCGGCGAGGCTTCAAGGATTTCGACGGCGTCGGCGCGCCAGAACTTGGCATCGGGGCCGGACTCAGTCAGGCGTGCCCGCACGCGTTCGCCGGGGAGGGCGTGCCGGACGAAGACCACGCGCCCCTCATGCCGGGCCACAAAGTGGCCGCCGTGGGCTGGTGCGCCAATGGTCAGTTCAATATCGCTGGGCATTGTTTCCTGGGGCATGGTGCTGTGGGACTTCCGTGTTGGAGCTAAAACACCATCACACCACGATTTCCGCCCGCTGCCGGACTAAGCTGTCCCTTGGCCCAAAACGGGCGGCAGCTGCAGGCGGTGGATCCGCCAGGAACCGAGGTATAGCAAGGTGGCGCATTACGTGATCATGGGGTGCGGCAGGGTCGGCGCCATGCTGGCGCATACCCTCGACAACGCAGGCCACTCCGTGGCGGTCATCGACCAGGAGCCGCGGGCCTTCCGTCGGCTGCGTCCGACCTTCTCCGGGCAGCAGGTTACCGGGGTGGGTTTCGACCGCACTACGCTGACGCAGGCCGGCATCGAAGAGGCCTTTGCCTTCGCTGCCGTCTCCAGCGGCGACAATTCCAACATCCTGGCCACGCGGGTGGCGCGCGAGACGTTCCACGTTCCCCACGTCGTCGCCCGCATCTATGACCCCGGGCGGGCGGAGATCTACCAGCGCCTCGGAATTCCCACGGTGGCTGCGGTCCGCTGGAGCGCTGATCAGGTGCTGCGCAGGATCCTTCCGGAGCAGAGCATTAACGGCGACTTCCGTGAGTCCTCCGGACGGCTGATCCTCGGTGAGCTCTCCCTGGATCCTTCCTGGCTGGGCCACCCGCTTCACGCCATCGAGGCCGCTGCCGGCGTCCGGATCGCCTACATCACCCGGTTCGGCGAAGGCTCCCTCCCCCGCCCGGATACCAGCTACCAGCAGGGCGACGTCCTGCACGCGATGATGAGCGTCGACCGGACAGCCGAAATCAGCCGCATCCTGACCCAGTCCCCCGCGAAGGAGAACCAGTGAGAGTCGTAATTGCCGGGGCAGGCAGCGTGGGATCTTCCATCGCCAAGGAACTGCTCTCCCACGGGCACGAGGTGCTGCTGATCGATGCGAAACCCGAGACCGAGGGACGCAGCGGCCTTGGCGGGGCGCACTGGCTGATCGGCGATGCCTGCGAACTCGCCACCCTCAAGGACGCAAAACTTGAGGAGGCCGATGTGATGGTTTCGGCGACCGGCGATGACAAGGTCAACCTGGTGGTCTCACTGCTCGCCAAGACCGAGTTCGGGGTGGCCCGGACGGTCGGGCGGGTAAACAACCCCAAGAACGACTGGATGTTCGATGACTCCTGGGGTGTGGACGTTGCCGTAAACACGCCGCGCCTGATGACGGCGCTCGTCGAGGAGGCCGTGGAAGTCGGTGACCTGGTGCGGCTGCTCACCCTGCAGACCGGTGTCGCCTCCATGGTGGAGTTCACTGTTCCGGCGGCCTCGCCGATGGCTGGAGCCCGGGTCGGATCCGTACCCTGGCCGCAGGATGCCACGCTGGTGGCGATCCTGCGTGACGACGCCCCGATCACCCCCAGCAGCGATGACGTGATCGAAGGCGGAGATGAACTCTTCTTCGTGACGACGATCGCCGCCGAGGACGAACTGCGCGCCCTGCTGGCGCCGTCGTCCTAGGGCTGTGTTGCCGGCAGCGGCCGGGAAACCACCCAGGCCAGCCACAGGCCGAGCGCGTACAGCGGGACACCCATCGCCAGGCGCATGGTGCCCAGCGCGGCGACGTTATCCGCCAGGAAGAGCGGCAGCTGCACGGCCAGGCGGAGCAGGAAGACGGCGATGATGATCCAGGTGGCCAGCGCATAGGCACGCAGGCGCCGGGGCTCACTGCGCCACGCCACGTTCTCGCCGCGGATGAACCCGAACAGCAGACCTGCCACCGGCCATTTCACTGCGATGGAAAGGGCGAAGGCCAGGATGTAGGCGCCGTTGACGTAGAAGCCCGGCACAAAGTAGGTGGAGCCGCTGCCGCTGCGCAGGGCAAAAAAGGCACAGACCGCGACGCCGATGACGCCGGTCAGCGACTGGACGAGCGGACGCTTCTGCACCAGGTTGGCCACCGCAAAGGCGCCGGCGGCCACCACGGCGGCTCCGAGCGAAACATAGAGTCCGGTGGTGATCGTGTAGATCAGGGTAAACAGCAGGCCGGGCAGGATCGCTTCGGCCAGGCCACGGACTCCGCCGACAGACTTCAGGACGTCGATCTGGCCGTCGTCGCCGCGCTCAACCCCGGAGCGGGCGGCATACTGTCCGGCGAGCTCGCTTATCGAGGGCTGAGCATCCTTCCGGTCCTCACCTTCGGGTTCGGTGTTCATTGCTCGCCTTCCGGACGTCCGATGATTTCGTAGCGGGGGTTAAAAACGGTGGGGAAACCCTGGACCGTGCTCACCATGCCTTCGAAGGCTACCTGCGTTCCCGCAACGAGACCCGGGATGCGGCGCTGGCCGATCCAGACCAGCCGGACCCGGCGGCGGGCGTGCGCAGCCCCGGGATCCCTGTAGACGCCCTGAAGCTCGTCCAGGACAGCACTGAACTGCGGGGCGGCGTCGGCCGGGGCCAGGGTGATGGATTCCACGTAGCCCCTGCTGTGCACACGTCCCCGGTCGGGAAGATCCGCGATCCTCAGCATGGCCGAAGCTCCCGCTGCCGCCGGCATCCGCTTAGCCAATGGTGGTGATTTCCGGTCCGCGCTGCGGCGGCTCCGGCTTTGTCTCCGCGTCGCGTTTCGGCAGCGGGGAGGCATCACGCGGCAGTGTCAGCTGCAGCAGGTCACGCGGAGGCAGTGGTGCATCACCGCGGACGACGACTACGTTCCGGAACACCTCCTCCAGCGCAGTGGCGGCGTCGGGGTTCATGGCTGCCGGACCGCCGAAGACTCCGCGCAGGAACCACCGTGGTCCGTCGACGCCGACGAAGCGCGCTACCCGGTAGCCCTTGGAACCGTCTTGCGCCTGAGCGGGAACACGGGCCAGGAGCTCAGTGCCGAGGCGGCCAACGAGTTCGTCAGCCGTCCCGCCCTGCGAGGAGACCGACTTGACGATCTGGGTACGGATCTCATCCCAGAGGGTTTCCGACCGCGGGGCCGCGAATGCCTGCAGCTGCAGGCTGGAGCCGTCCAGGTCGAGGGTCACGGCAACGACACGTTTCGTCGTCTCCTCAACTTCAAGGCGCAGGGCCAGGCCCTGCGTTGCCGCGATGCGCAGCGCACCGAGGTCCACGTAGCCCTCTTCCGAAGGCCGGTCCGCGACGTCAAAAGGTCCGTGCTCAGGCCCGCCGTCTGTACCGCCGGCAGCGCCGTTCTCCGTGCCGGCTGCGCTCTGCACTGACTCTTCGGCGGATTCTGTGGAGCCTGCCTTGTTTTTCCTGCGGCGCCCAAATGCCATCGCCTGATCCTCTTTCCTCATCTGGAGCCGGGCCGTTGCAGCCCGGGATATGCCGGCCTAGGCCGGTGAAGTGCCGAAACCGCCGGTGGAACCGAAACCGCCGGCTCCGCGAACCGAATCGGAAAGCTCGGCCACAGGCTCGAACACCGCTGTCTCCACGCGCTGGATCACCATCTGGGCAATCCTGTCTCCGCGCTTAAGACTGATCGGCTCTGACACATCCGTATTTAACAGTGTGACGGAGATTTCACCCCGGTAACCGGCATCGACCGTACCGGGTGCATTAACTATCGTCAGGCCGTGTTTGGTGGCTAGCCCCGACCGGGGGTGGATCAGTGCCACGTAGCCAAACGGCAGGGCAATCGAAACTCCTGTTGGCACCAGCCGGCGTTCTCCCGGCGCCAGTTCCACGTCCACGCGCGCCCGCAGGTCCGCTCCGGCGTCGCCGGGGTGGGCGTAGGAAGGCGCTTCGAGGCCGTCGTCGAGCATTTTCAGCTGGACTTTCACGCTGGGTCCTGCTTCCTGCACAGCTGTCTCCGGAGTTCTTTAAGGGGTGCGTTCGGGCATAAAACAGCGCCGCACGCGGCGCCATCCCCACTTTAGCGCGTGGACCTGCACGAACTGCTCCCGGCGCGCTGACGGCCGGCGCCCCGCGGCCAAGATGAAATGCACAGCCAAAGGTGAAAAGCTAGGAGTATGTCGACCCCTGCTGCCCAGAGCCCCTCCCAGACCGTGCTGTATTCCGAACGGCTGCTGCCGGCCCTGTGGATCTGGCTGGTCATCGCAGGCCTCTCCGGCACCTTCATCCTGGCTTTCATCCCCATCAGCCCGACCGTCGGATATGTGGTTGCGGTAGTAGCCGCCATCCTGCTGACCGTCCTGCTGCTGATGTCCACGCCCGTCATCCGCGTTACCGCGGACACGGTCCAGGTTGGCCGCGCGCAGATCGAACGACGCTGGGTCGGCGAGGTCGAGGCGTTCCGCGGTGAGGATGCGACCCAGCAGCGCGGCCCGGCCCTGAACGCGACCGCGTTCCTGTGCATCCGCGGCTGGATCAGCCCGGTCGTCAGGATCGAAATCACGGACCCGGCTGACCGGACACCGTACTGGCTCACCTCGACCCGGCACCCGGAGAAGCTGGTCGAAGCACTGCGCTCCTAAGCCCTTCCGGGCGCGCCCCCGGAAACCTCAGCCTTCGCATTCGACGCAGTAGTACAAGCCGTCCTTTTCCTTGGCTATCTGGGACCTGTGCCGTACCAGGAAACAGGACGCACAGGTGAATTCGTCTGACTGCGCGGGAAGGACCCGGATCATCAGTTCCTCCCCGGACAGGTCAGCGCCCGGGAGTTCAAAGCTGTCAGCAGCTTCGGCTTCGTCTTCGTCCACCACAGCGGACTGGGTGTTAGTCCGGCGGGTCTTCAGTTCTTCGATTGACTCTTCGCTGGCGTCCTCGTCCGCCTTGCGCGGCGCATCGTAATCTGTCGCCATAATCTTTATCTCTCACCATCGGTGTCGGTACTGCACGGGTAATTCCAAGCCAAGCTGCGGCTCCGGAAGGTATGTGCTCCCGTACCGCAGAGCGGCTCGGAATACTCAACGCCGCGGACGCGCCGTTTGTGCCCGCCGAAGACAGATTTTTGCCCATGTAGGGCGAAATAGCCAAGCCGGCCGTTCCCAGGCGCTGTCCGGAGGCCTGAATCGATGGCCGCGGAAGTCCCCGGATCCGCGCCACACCGGCCCAAACGGTAGGATTTTGGATGCGCGGGTGGCATTGTTTCAAGAAGGAGTTGCTATCGATAGCGAGGATTTTTTCATGCAGGATCTACGGCTCGTGGGTATCCATGAGGGCGGCGAACATCTGCTGCTGAGCGGACGGGGCGGCGAAACCTTCCGGCTGCGCATTGATGAAGCCCTGCGAGTCGCCGCGTCCCGTCCGGCACGACGCGCAGGAGCCCCGGCCGAACCCGAGGCGGGACCCAGCATGACTCCGCGCGATATCCAGGCCCGTATCCGGGCAGGCGCCAGCGCCGAAGAAGTGGCCGGGCTCTCCGGGCACGACATCGCCCACATCCACCGTTATGAGGGGCCGGTACTGGCAGAACGCGAGTACATTGCCCGCCAGGCCCAGGCTGTGGAGGTTGCGGCTCCTCTGTCCGCGGCCCAGGACAGCCACCGCTCAGCCTTCGGCGACTCCCCCGTTAATCTTGGCGACATGGTCAACCACCGGCTCCGCGCCTTCGGCGTCGACCCGGAGACCGTGGAATGGGATTCCTGGCGCCGTCCCGAAGGATCCTGGGACGTCGTCGCGCGTTTCAGCCTTGCGGAGCAGTCCCGTGTCTCCGTCGGCGAGGAACCGCCGGCCCGCTGGACCTTCAATCCGATGCGGCGCCAGGTCACCAATGCCAACCGCTGGGCGCAGCTGCTCAGTGAACTCGCCCCGGTCGACTCCCCCGTGCCGTCCCGCCGGCTTTCCGCCGTCGCGGACCGGGTGTTCGATTTCGAAGCCGAAGGAACGCCGGAAGAACCGGAAAACGCCACCGGTGAAGAGACGGATGAGCTGCTGAACGTGCTGCGGTCCCGCCGCGGCCAGCGCCTGGGCACCGACGAAGACGCCGACGACGCCTTGGCGGCGCTCCTGGCCAAGGGCAGCATTCCGGCCGCCCACCCGCGGGATGGAGAGGCGGAGCTGGAGGACGAGTCCTCCCGCCGGCCCCGGACCGGCCGGCTGACCCTTGCTCCGGCCGCAATACCCGCACCGGTGGAGGAGGAAACGGACGCGCACGACGGCGACCCGGATCCCCTGCGCCTCGACGAAGGGGTAAGCACCTCCACACGGGAAATCAGCGTGTTGGCCCGTCCGCTGCGTCCGCGCCCGGACCCCGTGGATACCAGCGCGGAGCAGGACGAACCCGTGGGTGAGCGCAGCGATGGTAATGAGGAGCCCAAGGAACCGGCCGAGCGCCGTCCCATCAAGCCCAAGCGGTCTTCGGTTCCGAGCTGGGACGAAATAGTCTTCGGCCGCAAGGGCGACTGACCGGAGCTGGGCGGCCCAGCCTCCGGTGGCTCGCTAGCTTCGGGTCCGCCCCAGGCTGCCGGTGGCGTCGACGCCGCAGATGTCCGGATCTTCGCCGGTGTCCGCAAGGAGCGCGGCCTGCTGGGCGCCCATCCGCCGCATGTAATGGCGGCGGCAGAGCGTTTCATAACCGACCACCGGTGAGGCGCCAGCCTCTTCAGGAGCGAAGAGCGCTTCCGAATCAGGCTGGTCGGGGGAACGTTTGTCCACATCCCCAACAACCACCTGGTCTCCGGTGACGACCATAACGCCGTCGACCGTGCGGGCGTTGTGAGTGGCCCGCCGCCCGCACCAGCACAGCGCCCGGACCTGGAGCACCTCAATCCGGTCAGCGAGCTCGATCAGCCGCCGTGAGCCGGGAAAGAGCCTGGTGCGGAAGTCCGTGGCGATGCCGAAGGCGAACACCTCAATGTCCAGTTCGTCGACGACCCGGGCCAGCTGTTCCACCTGCTCTTCGCTGTAGAACTGAGCCTCGTCGCAGATCAGGTAGTCCACCCGGTCTCCGGCGCTGCGGCGGCTCACGGCTTCCTCCCAGAAGTTGGTGGAATCGCGCACCTCCACGGCACGCGTCCGGAGGCCAAGGCGGCTGGAAATCATGGAATTCCCGGCCCTGTCATTCCGGCTGAAGAGGATCCCGCCGCGGCCGCGGGCACTGTGGTTGTAGTCCATCTGCAGTGCCAGTGTGGACTTGCCGGAGTCCATGGTGCCGGAGAAGAAAACGAGTTCAGCCATAACCTACTTCCGCCCGCCCTTGGCTGGCTGGGCCAGCGTCAGGAGCGGGACTTCACGCTCGGCACGCGTCAGGGACCCGTGCTGGCCCACCATCTGCATGGCGGAAGGACTGGTCCGCCGCATGTCGTACAGGGCAATGGGTTCACGGGCGGCCACGAGCAGGTCACCGATCCGTGGCAGGACCTCCGGACGGACGGGTCCGAACAGCCCCGCTGCGACCGCTTCGGCCCGGGTCAGGATCCAGGCCTTCGCGCCGTAGGCGTTCCGCCAGGCCGCCCTCAGGCGCTCCAGGGTACCGGCCGGGGCGTCCGGCTCAAGGTAGAGGTGCACCATCCGCGGCTCCCCCGCGGTGTGGCGTACCCCGTCAACCAGTGCCGGGTCGGCGGAGAAGTCGATCCTGTCCGGTACCGCGGTGTCCACCATGCCATGGTCGGCGGTGAGCAGCACCAGAGTGTCCGAGGGAATGCGTGCGGTAAAGCGTTTCAGGGCGGAGTCGATTTCTTCCAGCGAGCCTCCCCATTCGGAGGACTGGGCGCCGTAGCGGTGCCCGGTCTTATCCAGCTCGTTGAAGTAGAAGTACATCAGCATGCGCTTTTCCGAGGCGAGCGTTTCCGCCGCCGCCTGGACGCGTGCGTGGATTCCGGTTCCGGCGACGAAGGATCCGCCGCGCAGGGCGGCCCGCGTCATCGCAGATTCGGCGAACTTGGGCAGGCTGACCGTGGCAACGGGCAGATGGCCGGCAGCCCGCTCCAGCACGGTGGGGAACGGCTGCCATCGGTTGGGGTCGACGCCGGCATCCCAGTTACCGAGCATGTTGACTACCTTGTCCTGCTCCGGGTCCAGGACGTCGTAACCGACCATGCCGTGCTGTCCCGGCGGGAGGCCGGTGCCCAGCGAGGCCAGGGAGGCCGCCGTCGTCGTCGGAAATGCGGAGCCAAGCGTGCGGCCGCTGTCCATCAGGGAACGCAGGTACGGGGCGTGCCCGGACCGCTGCTTGAGCAGGTTCCGGCCCAGGCCGTCCACCACGATTACGCAGACACGCCGGGCGGCAGGAAGCCCCAGTGTGTTCTCGAAACCGGGCACCTGGAGTGCGGCGGCGGCGCTGGTGAAGACCTCAGCGACGGTGTTGCGCCCGTACCCGGGGGCCTTGGGCAGCGGTTCCGCAGGGGCGGGTGCCGAGTCCATGCCCCTTACCGCTGGTGGTGGCCGCGGTTGAAACGGCTGCCGATGCCCGGCATCCGCTGCCGGTCTGCGGCGGAGTCGAACGAACGCATGTTCACTGTGTCTGTGTTGACCTTGCGCAGGGCCCGGGCGAAGGCCTTGGCGTTCTGTACGGCCTGGACGCCATCGGCCTCGGCGCTGACACGCAGCACAATGTCCTCCTGCGCGATGGTGCCGGTGTAGCCGTGATCGGCTTCGCACTGGGGATCGGCGCAGCCGGCGGGGCCCATGTCCAGCCGCTGCCCGCCGGACCAGGCGATGGCCAGGGTCAGTTCCCGGGCCTGGTCGGACGGCTTGTAGTCCTGCGGCTGGGAGTACATGTAGCCGAGTACAACGGAACGGATCTGGGTCACGGGCACGGATTCGGTGGAGACCTGAGCCATCATCTGCTCGCCGTCCTCATCCAGCTGCTGGTCATCCACGTGCGTGATCACCAGCATGTCGTCAGTCAGGACCAGCACGGTGATGTGACGGTGCACTTCGGTGCGCTCGAAGTGCGTCTCCAAATGGATGAGGTGGGAAAGCGGTTCGCGTCCGTCCAGGGCATCGTGGACCACGTCAGCCAGCAGGGTGGGATAGAACCCTGCGCGTTCGATGGAAGCGTCAAGGCTGCGGCGTTCAGCGGAAAGTAGCGGCGACATGCTTCCAGTTTCCCCCAGATCGGCCCTGAGCACCTAAAAAGGCGCGCGGAACCTTGCCAGCGGTTCCTTAGGCCCTCAGTCGCGCATGGCCCGGCGCGCGCTGTCGGTCCGCTGCTGGGGATTTCCCAGCCGGATGTCAGCGCTCAGCACGGTAACGCCCTGAACCGAGACCAGCACCGGGTTGATGTCCAGCAGCGCGATCTCCGGGTGCTCATCCTTGAGCAGCGCCAGCCGGGAAATGATGTCCTCCAGTGCGGCAACGTCCACCGCTGGCAGTCCCTGGTAACCGAAGAGGCGGCGGGACGCCCTGGGCGCGCGGACCAGGTCCGCGACGTCGACGTCGGTCAGCGGCGGGATCCCGTGTGCCCAGTCATCGAGCAGATTGACGGCGTCCCCGGCGATTCCGAAGGAGATTACCGGGCCCAGCAGCGGATCCTCGATCCCGCGCAGGACGCAGCCCTGCCCGGACGGGGCCATGGACTGCACCTCAAGCTCAAACCGGCCGTAGGGTTCCAGTGCCGCGCGCATCTCCGATATGTTGCTGCGCAGCGACTCCGGCGAAGAAATGTTCAGCCGCACCCCGCCAAGATCCAGCCGGTGGCGCAGGTGTTCGTCCATGGTTTTGAGCACTACCGGCCAGCCCAGGCGGTCGGCGGCATCCACGGCCTCGTCCTCGGTGGAGAACGGCAGTGAGGGGAGCAGCCGGATCCCGTAGAAACCCAGCAGCTCCGCCGCCTTTTCCGGTCCCAGGTGCAGCAGCTCGGTGTTCTCCACCTGGGCCATCTGGGCATCGATGAACGCGTGCGCGGCGTCGCTGTCCACGCCGGCCGGATCCGTGAAGTGCCCGTGCTCCCGGCCAGCCCACTCGGTGTAGCGGACGACTGCTGCCAGCGCGCTCACGGCCGCTCCGGGACTGGAGAAACACGGCAGTCCGGTGGGAAGCGCATCTTCGGGTTCTGCCCGCTCGCGTACCGCCAGGATGCCTTCGGCCGACTGGGCCGGATCCATGATGCCGGTGAAGACGCCAATCACGGGTTTACCTGCCTCGGCCGCGCAGCCCAGCAGGCACTCGGCTATGTGGTCGTTGGTCAGTCCCGGTGAGGGCAGCAGGGTCACGACGGCAGAGTGGACGGCCTCGTCAGCCAGTGCCTTCGCCACGGCATCACGCAGCAGGGGCAGGGCGACGCTCATGCCCTGGCCCAGCTCCAGATCGGTGCGCAGGTGCACGCTCTCCAGGTCCAGGGCGCCGGCAGCGTCGGCCAGCACCCGGCCCAGCGCCACGGAGTTACTCAGGACGGCGAGGCCCTTTCCGCGCGGCAGCGGCTGGCTGCAGGCTATCTGGGCCACATCCATCAGCTGCTCATTGGTATCCACGCGGATCACGCCCGACTGGCGCAGCATGGCATCCAGGGCACCCTTGGGAGCCTGGGTCAGGCGCACGGCGTGTCCCGGGGGCAGCTGCAGCCCGGTGACATCGGACTTCGCCACGATCACCGGTTTTGTGGTTGCGAGCCGGCGGGCGATCCGGGAGAACTTACGCGGATTACCCACGGACTCCAGATAGAGCCCAACCACCTGCGTATCGGCGTCGTCCTCCCAATACTGCATGGCGTCATTGCCGGAGACATCGGCCCGGTTTCCTGCGGAAATCTTCGAGGACAGTCCGAGCTGCCGCCGCTGCGCCGCCGCGTAGAGCAGCACCCCGATCGCTGCTGACTGGCTGAAGAGGCCAAGTCCGCCCCGGCGCGGCAGCGCAGGCGCCATCGAGGCGTTCAGCGAGACATCCGGGCGGGTGTTGATCAGTCCCAGCGAGGCCGGACCCAGGACCCGCATTCCATGGGCCCTCGCGTGCCGCACCAGGCTGCGCTGGCGGGCCAGGCCGGCCTCACCGTCGTCGAACCCGGCGCTGACCACCAGCAGGTGCTTCACGCCC
The DNA here is from genome assembly GCF_031988865.1 of Arthrobacter sp. NCBI lineage: Bacteria > Bacillati > Actinomycetota > Actinomycetes > Micrococcales > Micrococcaceae > Arthrobacter > Arthrobacter sp. The sequence goes on along the minus strand of NZ_DALZXY010000005.1, from coordinate 35,449 downwards.
GCCGCCGCGCACTCCTGCGCGACGTCGAGAACCTGTTCGTGCGGGACGGCAATCACGGCCAGCTGGACCGGTTCCGGGACCTCGGAGATCTTCCCGTAGGAGACCATGCCCGCCAGTTCGAAGGCTTCCGGATTCACGGCGTAGACGGAGCCGGTGAAGCCGCCCTCCACAATGTGTTCCATCAGCTGGTATCCCACGGTCCCCCACTCGCGGCTGGCACCGATCACGGCGATGGACGACGGCGCCAGCAGACCAGCGACGCTGCGTGCCTCGGCGCGGTGTTCGCGGGATTCCATCACCGCACGGGACTTCTCCGTGGGGTCGATGTCGAAATCCAGGGCGATCACGCCGTCGTCGAACGCGCGGCGCACCTCGTAGCCGGCGTCGGCGAAGACGCTGAGCATTTTGCGGTTCTCGGGCAGCACCTCGGCGCTGAAGCGGCTGATGCCGTTCTCGCGGGCGGCGGCAGCCAGGTGCTCCAGGAGAATAGAGCCGATGCCGCGGCCCTGGTGTTCGTCGGAAATGTTAAACGCGACCTCGGCCTCGGTGGGGTCGTCGAGCCGGTCGTAGCGGCCGATTCCGACGATTTCGGGCCCGATTGTGAGAACAAACGCAACGCGGTTGCGGTAATCGACGTGGGTAAAGCGCTTCAGCTCGCGGCCGGTCAGTTTAGCCTTGTAGGTGAAGAACCTGAGATAGATGGAGCTCTGCGACTGACGCATGTGGAATGCCTGCAACGCCTCGGCGTCCGCCGGTGAAACCGGCCGGAGATGGCCGGTGCCGCCGTCCCGCAACACGACATCTGCTTCCCAATATTCGGGGTATTGTCCCTGCTCCGCCATAGACTCAGCGTAGTGGGGAAATTTTAGAACCCGCCACCGAACCGCCCGTGATTGATCCGGCGATCAAGACCTCAGCCGGATCTCCAACCGACAACCGCAAGGATGCAACAACTCCATGGCCCGGCGCTCCGCCTCTGCACCCCCTCCCGGCGAACCCATCGCCGAGAACATCATCGATATTGATGTCACCACCGAGATGGAGGGATCTTTCCTCGAGTACGCGTACTCGGTGATCTATTCCCGTGCCTTGCCCGATGCGCGCGACGGCCTCAAGCCGGTGCAGCGCCGCATCCTTTACATGATGGCGGAAATGGGCCTTCGTCCGGACCGCGGCCATGTTAAGAGCGCGCGGGTGGTCGGCGAGGTCATGGGCAAGCTGCACCCGCACGGAGACACGGCTATCTACGATGCGATGGTCCGGATGGCGCAGGACTGGGCGCTGCGCCTGCCGCTGATCGACGGGCACGGAAACTTCGGTTCGCTCGACGACGGTCCGGCCGCATCCCGTTACACGGAGGCACGCCTGGCTGCGGCGGCGCTGACCCTCACGGACCACCTCGACGAAGACGTTGTCGACTTTGTGCCGAACTACGACAACCAGCTGATGCAGCCGGAAGTCCTGCCGGCCGCCTTCCCGAACCTCCTGGTCAACGGCGCTACCGGCATCGCCGTTGGCATGGCCACCAACATGGCGCCGCACAACCTTGGCGAAGTCATTGCCGCCGCCCAGCACCTCATCAAGCACCCCGGGGCCACACTTGAGGACATAATGCGGTTCGTGCCGGGGCCGGATCTGCCCACGGGCGGCCGGATAGTGGGGCTGGACGGCATCAGGGATGCCTACGCCACCGGCCGCGGTTCGTTCAAGACCCGCGCCAAGGTGGAAGTGGAGCAGCTCACCGCCCGCCGCACCGGCCTGGTGGTCACCGAACTGCCCTATATGGTTGGCGCCGAAAAAGTGATCGAAAAGATCAAGGACGCCGTCACCTCCAAGAAGCTGCAGGGCATCTCCGACGTGGTGGACCTGACGGACCGCATGAACGGGCTGCGCCTGGTCATCGAACTGAAGAACGGCTTCAATCCCAAGGCCGTGCTGGCACAGCTTTACCGGTACACGCCGATGGAAGACTCCTTTGGCATCAACAACGTCACCCTGGTGGATGGTCAGCCCCGGACCCTCGGCCTGGTGGAACTCCTCCAGGTCTATGTGGCGCACCGGCTGGGCGTCGTCCGCCGCCGCACCGCCTACCGGCTCGGCCGCAAGAAGGACCGCCTGCACCTGGTCGAGGGCCTGCTGATCGCGATCGTCGACATCGACGAAGTCATCCAGGTGATCCGCACCTCGGATGAGACCGCCGAGGCACGCACGCGCCTGATGTCCATTTACGACCTCACCGAGATCCAGGCCAACCACATCCTGGAACTGCGCCTGCGCCAGCTGACCAAGTACTCCCGGCTGGAGCTGGAGAAGGAACAGGAAGAACTGCGGGCTGCAATCGAGGAGCTCCAGGCCATCCTGGACTCCGAGGAACGCCTGCGCGGACTGGTCTCCGATGAGCTTGGCGAAGTCGCCGCAAAGTACGCCACGCCGCGCCGGACGGTACTGCTGGAGTCCGAGGCCACCGCCCCGCTGGCCTCCGAAGCCGTCCCCGTCAAGGCTGGCAAGGGCGCTAAGGCGGTGCTGCCGCTGCAGATTCCCGACGATCCCTGCTGGGTGATCCTCTCGGCCTCGGGCCAGCTGGCGCGCACCGCGAACCGGGAGCCGCTGGCCGAGGGTGGACAGCGGACCCGCCATGACGTGTTCCGGTCCGTGGTGGCCACCACGGCCCGCGGCGAGATCGGCGCCCTCACGTCCTCAGGACGGATGATCCGGGTCCAGGTCATGGATATGCCTGCGCTTCCACCGACGAACGGACTGCCGAACCTGGCCGGGGGTGTCCCGGTCAAGGACTTCATGACCCTCGCCAAGGGCGAGACGCTCGTAGGCTTGATCCCGCTCAATGCCGTCCTGGCGCTGGGAACCCGCAAGGGTGTTGTGAAACGGATCAATCCGGACTATCCGCTGAACAGGGACGACTGGGAAGCCATCACGCTTAAGCCCGGAGACGAAGTAGTCGGTGCGGCTGTGGCTGCCAACGACGACGACGAACTGGTCCTTGTCACCAAGGGCGCCCAGCTGCTGCGCTTCGCTGCTTCCCTGGTGCGGCCGCAGGGCCGGACGGCCGGAGGAGTGGCGGGCATGAAGCTCAGCGACGGCGACGAAGTCATCTTCTTCGGGGTTGTGGCCGCATCAGATCCGGCCGCCGTCGTCGTCACCGTCGCCTCGGGCAGTGAAACCCTGCCCGGCGCGCTGGGCGGTTCGGTGAAGGTCACCGATTTCTCCGAATACCCGGCCAAGGGCCGCGCCACCGCCGGTGTCCGCGCGCACCGCTTCCTCAAGGGCGAAGACTCACTGACGGTTGCCTGGGCGGGACACGGGCCGGCCAAGGCTGCCGCAGCGAACGGTGTGGCGCGTGCCCTGCCGACCGAACACGGCCGGCGGGACGGTTCCGGGGTGCCCCTGGCCAGCCCGGTCGAGCACATCGGTCCCAGCCTGGGCTAAGCCTGGCAGCTAGGCCTGGGCTGGGCCTGGCCGGCTACGCATCGCCTACGACGGCGTAGCCGGCTTCCGCGACGGCTTCGCCAAGGGTCCTGGCGGGTATCGCCTCGTCCGAGACGACGGTGGCAACCGAGATGCCTCCGGCCTGCAGGTCCACGCGGACGGCCTGGACGCCCTTGATCGATTCAAGTTCTTCGGTAACGGCAGCAACGCAGTGACCGCAGGTCATGCCGGAAATGCTCAGTTGGGTTTCCACGAAGTTCCACCTTTCCGCGGGCCGGTCTTGTCTTATCTTTGCGGGGTTTGGCTTAGCGGAGCAGCCGCCCGATGGCGTCGGCTGCCTCCTGGACCTTTGCGTCGACGATGCCGGGATCGCCTGCGGCGTCCGACTCCCGGGCCGCGCTAACCACGCAGTGCGAAATATGGTCCTGGACCAGGCCGAGACTGACCGCGTGCAGGGCCTTAGTGACTGCCGAGACCTGGGTCAGGACGTCGATGCAGTATTTATCTTCATCCACCATGCGTGCAATCCCGCGGATCTGCCCTTCGATCCGTTTCAGCCGCCGCAGGTAGGCCTCTTTGTCAGAGGCGTAGCCGCGCTCCTCCTCGGCCACGCTTCCTGAGGGCATTTCCATGCTCTTTCCTTCCGTCGTGAACATCCTTGCCTACCGGCAACATATACCCCCTCTAGGTATATTTCAAGTACCCCATGGGGGTATTGAAGGTCACGATGCCATAACTCCACTGCTTCCCAGTCAGGGCGCGGGTTGTGATCGCGCTTACTGAGGAAGTCGCATCCGGAACTCCCAGGAATTACGCCAATAGCGAACGGAGCGTTGTTAGGGTTGCCAAGACCTCTCCGGGTCCCTGCGACGCCGAATCCGGCCTGCGCAGGTGCTGAGCAAAGACCAGATCCCCATGCGGCTGGCTGCGCGAAAGCGGGCAAGCATGGAAAGGGAACGATATTGATTGAGAACGACGCCGTCCGGGACACCGTCCTGAAGGTGGAGAACGTGTACAAGGTTTTTGGCAAGCGACCGTCAGAAGCCGTCCGCCGCCTGAAGGCCGGGGCCACCCGGTCCGAGGTTGCGGGTTTGGGGACGGCAGCCGTCATCAACGCCTCCTTCGAGGTCAAGGCCGGGGAAATCTTTGTGGTGATGGGACTTTCCGGTTCAGGAAAATCCACCCTCCTGCGGACCCTCAACGGACTCCAGCCCGCCACCACCGGTTCGGTCACTGTGCAGGGCACAAATCTCTCCGCCGTATCGGACAAGGAACTGCGCTCGGTCCGCCAAAAGCAGGTTTCGATGGTCTTCCAGCACTTCGCCCTGTTCCCCCACCGCACCGTCCTGGAGAACGCAGCCTATGGGCTGGAGGTCCAGGGCGTGGCACGCGCCGAACGGCTCGAGGCCGCGGACAAGGTGCTGGAGCTCGTGGGGCTGGGCAGCTGGGGCAGCCGCTATCCGTCAGAGCTCTCCGGCGGCATGCAGCAGCGCGTTGGCCTGGCCCGCGCACTGGCCTCCGAAACTGACATCCTCCTGATGGACGAAGCATTCTCCGCCCTGGATCCACTGATCCGCCGGGAGATGCAGGAACAGCTGGTCTCCCTCCAGCAGGATCTCGGGAAAACCATCATCTTCATCACCCACGACCTGAACGAGGCCATGTTCCTGGGCGACCGGATCGCGGTGATGAAGGATGGCGAGATCGTGCAGATCGGCACGCCGGACGACATCCTCAGCCATCCGGCCACCGATTACGTTGCGCAGTTCGTCCAGGACGTGGACCGCACCCGTGTGCTCACTGCCGCCAGCGTGATGGAACCGGCACGCGCCGTCGTCACGCTCACCGGCGGACCCCGGGGTGCGCTGCGCACCATGCGCGACCTCCAGACCTCTGCCGCATTCGTCGTCGACCGCCGTCGCACCTTCCTGGGCACGGTCACCGACCGCGACGTGATGGCACTGGTTGAGCAGCGCAACCCCGACCTTGCTCCGGCCATCCGCCCCGGCTCCCCCGTCGACGGCGAGACCGCATTGGCCCAGCTGTTCGGTATGGCCGTGGAGAGCCCGGTTCCGCTTGCCGTCATCGATGCCACGGGCAGGCTCGTGGGCGCCGTGCCGCGGGTCACCCTGCTGGCTGCCCTGGGCAACGTGCCCTCCTCCACCACGGATATACCGGTGGTGGACGCTCCGCCGCCTCCCCTGCCCGAAACCCTCGTGACCGCAACACTGGATTCCTCGGCCCCCGCAGGAGGCATCGCATGAACGGCTTCCGCATTCCCCTTGGCGACTGGATCTCAGTGGTGCTGGACTGGGTCATCGAGGTCTTCGAGCCACTTTTCGATGCGATCAAGACCGTCTTCCGCGGCGCCTACGACGGACTCGAATGGGTCCTCCTCGCTCCCCCGTTCTGGGCGGTCATCATCGTCCTGGCCGGATTGGCATGGCTCTCGCGCGGCTGGAAGCTCGGCCTCGGGACGGCCGCAGGTTTTGTGCTGATCTACGGCATTGACCAGTGGGAGAACGCCATGGGGACCTTTGCCCTGGTTGTCGTCGCTGCGGTCACTTCAGTCCTGATCGGAGTCCCCCTGGGCATCCTGGCCGCCCGTTCGCGTACCGCTTCCGCGGTCATCCGGCCGGTGCTGGACTTCATGCAGACCATGCCCGCCATGGTCTACCTCATCCCGGCGCTGATCATCTTCCGGGTAGGCGTGGTGCCCGGCATTGTCGCCACGATCATCTTTGCCATGGCACCCGGCGTGCGCTTCACCGAGCTCGGCATCCGCGGCGTGGACGCCGAAGTGGTCGAGGCCGGCGCCGCCTTCGGCTCGACGCCGGGGCGGATCCTGCGGCAGATCCAGCTGCCGCTGGCCCTGCCCACGATCATGGCCGGCATCAACCAGGTCATCATGCTCTCCCTCTCGATGGTCGTTATCGCTGGCATGGTTGGCGCCGGCGGGCTGGGCGGAGACGTGGTGGCCAGCCTCACCCGGCTGGATCCGGCCCTCGGCTTCGAAGCCGGCATCGCCGTCGTTCTCCTGGCTGTCTATCTGGACCGCCTGACCTCCAGCCTTGGCACCCGCGCCGGCAAACGCGTGCCTGCTGCCGCCAACGCCTCCTGACCTCAAACAGTCTGTGCAGCTTGCACAGCCGCGAAAGGAAAGAACCAATGAAGAACCTCACTAAACTCGCTGCCCTGGCATCCGTGGCCACTCTGGCCCTGGCCGGTTGCGGAGCCGACGCCGATGCCAGCGCCGGACCGGACAACGGCGATAAGAAGGACCTCACAATCGCGGTCTTCAACGGCTGGGACGAAGGCATCGCCGCCTCGGAACTGTGGAAGGCCGTCCTGGAGGAGAAGGGATACAACGTCGAACTTGAGTACGCCGATGCGGCCGCCCTTTACCTCGGCGTCAGCAGCGGCGACTACGACCTCTCCCTGGACACCTGGCTGCCGATCACGCACGCCACCTACCTCGACCAGTACGGCGACGACATGGTGGACCTTGGGGTCTGGAACGACGACGCCAAGCTGACCATCGCGGTCAACGAGGACGCGCCGATCAACTCTCTCGAAGAACTGGCTGCCAACGCCGACCTGTTCGACAACACGCTCGTGGGGATCGAACCCGGGGCCGGCCTGACGGAAGCCACGACGGACGAAGTGATCCCCGGCTATGGACTGGAGTCCATGGAGTACCTGACCTCCTCGACGCCGGCCATGCTCTCGGAACTGAAGAGCGCCACGGCCAAGGGCGAGAACATCGCGGTCACCCTCTGGCGTCCGCACTGGGCCTATGATGCCTTCCCCATCAAGGATCTTGAGGATCCCAAGGGCGCCCTGGGCGAAGCTGAAGGCATCCACTCCTTCGGGAGCAAGGAATTCGAGGCGGATTTCCCGGCCCTCTCCGGATGGATCAAGGACTTCACCATGGATTCCGAGACCCTCTTCTCCCTCGAAAACGCCATGTTCAACGGCGAAGACAGCGGCAAGGACCATTCAGCCGCAGTCAAGGCCTGGATGGAAGAGAACCAGGAATTCGTCGACTCCCTGACGCAGGACTGATCATCCCTTCCCGCGGCGCCCGTTCCCTGATATCCCAGGGTGCGGGCGCCGCTGGCGTAAGGTGGGACGGGTGGTAAAGAAAGCACTGAGCACTGCCGGCGAGGATTATCTGAAGGTCATCTGGACAGCCCAGGAATGGACGGAGGCGCCCGTCACTGTGTCAGCGCTCTCTACCCATCTCGGGTTCTCCGCTTCCTCCGTTTCAGAAGCCGTCAAGAAGCTGGCCGCTCAAGGGTTCCTGGCCCACGCCCGGTATGGCTCCGTGGCGCTGACCGCCGAAGGCGAGCAGGCTGCGGTGGCGATGGTCCGCCGGCACCGGCTGATCGAGACGTTCCTCGTGGAATACCTGGGCTACGGCTGGGACGAGGTGCATGATGAAGCGGAACATCTGGAGCACGCTGTCTCCGACAAGATGATCGATGCGCTGGCGCTCCGGCTGGGCAACCCCGTGCGCGACCCGCATGGAGACCCGATTCCGGCCCGGGACGGAAGCCTGCCGCCGCTCGACGCATCCCGGCTGAGCCAGAGCCAAATCGGCAGGCGCCTGCGGATAGCCAGGGTGTCGGATGACAGCCCCGAGCTGCTCCGCTATCTGGGAAGTATCGGCCTGGGGCTCGACGCCGAGATCAGCATCGTGGACCGCCAGGCCTATGCCGGAACGCTGACCCTCGAACGCGGTGATGACCGGGTGGAACTCGGTCTGCCGGCGGCCGAGGCCATCTGGGTGATTCCGGCCTAGGACGGGCTGTTTCCCGGGACAAGCGGCAGGTCAAATGTGATCTGCCGGCTCACGGGGACGTATCCCAGCTGCTCGTAGATCCGGAGGGCACCCGAGGGGTTTTCCGTATCCACCCCGAGGCCCGCGTGCTCCATTCCGGAGGCCAGGAATCTATTCATCGCTTCCGAGAGCATGGCCGGCGTGAGCCGCATCCCCCGCCAGTTCCGCAGTACCCCGAGCAGTTCGGTATAGCCCTCGGTGTAGCCGAAGATCTGCTTCGTTTCCGGGTCAAAGCTGGCCAGCTGGTAGGCGGCGAATTCTCCCGACGACTTATCCACGACGGCGAAGCTCCAGTCGGCGCGGAACTGGGGGTGCGTGACCGTGAACTTCCAGCTCTCCGGGTCCCGCGGCTCGCTGCCCCAATGGTCCAGAAACGCTTCGTTGTGCGCCAGCCGGAACCTCTCGGACAGATCCGCGTGGAAGGTTACGAACTCCATGCCTTCCGGAAGCGGCACCTGGGGAAGGTCACCCTGCAGCGGGCGGGTCATCTCGGTGAAGTACCGGACCACTTTCGCCCCGGCGGAGTGCAGCAGCGCCACATGTGAGGCGTTGTCCTCTTCCGCAAAACTGCGCAGTACCTTCTCACCCTTTTCCTTGCCGGTGAGCCGGTTCCGGGCGCGCGCGGCCTGCCAGCGGTAAACCGCGGTTCCGATCCCCCGCCGGCGCCACTGCGGGTCCACGCCGCCGAACCCGAGGACCCGTCCGGAACCGGGATTCGCGCTGACGGAGCCGAAGGCGCGGGGCGTCCCGCCGGTGTCATGGCCGAGGAGGGTATCCAGGGCAGGATGGTCGTTGGGGCGGACGAGGATATGCTCCAGGTCCGCCCGGTCTTCCACCCAGCCGGGCTTGTCCGTCTCCGCCATCCGGCGGATCAGTGCATACCAACCATCAAGGTCTTCGGGCGTGATGGGCCGCCAGATCAAACCTGTCTGCGGTCCAGGGCGCTGCACGTTTTCCGGGACAGTCATGGGCCTAGCGTACGGCAAGACTCCGCTTGGCTGCACCCAGTTTCAGGCGCTTACCGCACCAGGCGGCATCAGCGGGATTGTGGGTAACAACCACGACTGATTTGCCGGTGAGCCCCCGCCACAGGTCCGCCATCAGCTGCTGTCCGGCGGCTGCGTCCAGGTGGGCCGTCGGCTCATCCAGGAGCACGACGTCGGCCTCGGTCAACAGCGCCCGGGCCACGGCGAGCCGCTGGCGCTGGCCGCCGGAAAGGAAGTGGCCTCCGTTGCCGATCCTGGTGTCGATGCCGTCCTCGAGTTCGGCGATAAGCCCGCCCAGCCCGACGGCGTCGAGCACCGCCAGCATTTCCCCGGTCGAGGGAGCATGCGCACGGTCGCGGGCCAGCAGGAGGTTCCCCCGGAGCGTCGAATCGAACAGGTGGGCTTCCTGCGGGCACCACGCCATGCCGCGCGACTCCCGGGGGAACTGCGAGGCGGGTTTGCCATCGATGAGGAAGGTTCCGTGCTGCGGTTCCAGGAAGCCGAGCAGTACACCGAGCAGCGTGGACTTCCCGCTCCCGGACTCGCCCGTGACGGCCAGCCATTCGCCCGGCTGCAGGCTCAGGTCCACTCCGTCCAGCACATCCTCTCCGGCACCGGGGTACCGGTAGTGGATGCCATGCAATTCGAGGGTGCCGAGCTTCGGGGGCGTGTCCACGCTCTCCGGCTCCGGCGTCTGCCCCTGCCCCTGCTTCGGAGTCTCCAGGACCACTCCCGGGTCGACGTCGTCGGAGCCAAGATCCGGCAGGACCTTGTTTCCGAGGGTCCGCCATGCACTGAACTGGTGGAAGGAGGCATTGACGGCCGCGAAAGACTCCAGGAGGGCCAGCTGCATCAGCACAATCACCGCGGCCACAGTGGCCGGCACTCCCCCGGCGAGGGAAAGAATCCAGAGAGCGGAACCGGCGCAGGCCAGCGCGGTGACCGCGTTGGCGAGCCCCTGTGCCCAGGCGCTGCGGCGGGTGGCCTGGGCAGCTGCCGAGTCGAGGCTGCGCTGCCGGTCGAGCACCGGTGCCGAGCTGCTGTTCGCTTCCAGGTCCGGTGCGGCCGTGAGCAGTTTGGCCATGCCGGCCATGGCACTGGCCTGCAGGGCCACGGTCCTGGCGCGGGCCGAGGAATCGGCCCAGTGCGCCAGGAGCGGCGCGGCCAACAGTCCGATCAGGCAAAGGAGGACCTGCACCCAGATGGCTTCGGGAAGCAGCACCCAGGTGGCGATGCAGGCGGCGACGGCAGTTACGAAGCCGGTCAGCGGCGCAAACACCACTCGCGGTGCGATGTCCCGCAACTCGTCGACGTCGCCCACCAGCCGTTCCAGTGCTCCGCCCCCGCGGGCCAGCCGGCGCCAGCCTTCAGGCCGGTTCAGCAGCCCGTTCCAAAGCCGGATGCGGATGGAGTTGGTTGCCCGGAACACGGCGTCGTGCAGGTGCAGGCGCTCCTGGTACCGGAGCACGGCACGGCCGATCCCGAAGAACCGGACGCCAACGATCGCCGTCAGCAGGTAGAGGATGGGCGGCTGCTCGGAGGCTCGGACAATCAGCCAGCCGGACAGGGCGCTCAGCGCCACTGCAAAGATGGTGGCGCCGGTGCCGTAGGCCAGGGCCTTGAGGAACTGAGGGCTCCACGGCCGCAGGATCGTGAGGTTCTTCCACAGCGGCTGTTGCCGCATGCTGGGGCCGGCATTCGCGGCGGTGGCTGGGGCTTCCGCCGCTTCCGAAAGCGTCGGGGCGCCCTTGGCCAACTCGCCGGGCTGGCTGCCGGCGGGCAGGATTCCGCTGCCGGCGACGGGGATCACGACGTCGGCAATCGCCGCCGTTTCCGGGTCATGGGCGACGAGCAGGACGGTGCAGTGTCCGCGCAGCCGGGACAGGGCGCCGCGGACGGCGGCGGCGCTGCGGAAGTCCAGGTGCGCGGTGGGCTCGTCTGCGAGCAGGACCCGGACGCCGGATGTGTTCTGGAGCCGGGCTAGTGCCCGGGCAACGGCGACCCGGCGCTGCTCGCCGGGGCTGAGGTCTCCGGACTGCCTGTCCAGCAGGTGCCCCGCATCGATCTCGGCCAGGGCGCGGAGTGCGGCCCGGCGCCGGTCCTGGGCATCATCCAGCCCTGAATACAGGCCGATCTCCGCTTCCACGGTGTCCTCGACCAGCACCGGGTGCTGCGGAATCCAGGCGATCGACCGCCGGTCCACGCCATCAATCGTTCCGGCAATATCCACCCCTGCTCCGTTCCGGCGCAGGCCGGCCAGGACTTCCAGGACGGTGGTCTTGCCGCTGCCGCTGGGGCCGGTCAGGGCGGCAATGCCATCCCGGGGCAGAGTGAAGTCCAAGCCGTCAAGCACCGGTTCAGGACGTCCGGGATAGCGGACGCTCAGCCCGCGGACTCTAATGTTGCCGGCCGCGGAGGCCACCGGCGGGATCAGCGGTTTGGCAGCCGGTGCCTCAAGAACGGCGTTTGACCGCTTCAATGCTTCCAGTCCGTCTTCGCTGGCGTGGTGTGCGGTGCCCAGGTCACGCAGCGGCTGGTAGCACTCGGGCGCCAGTATCAGGGCCAGCAGGCCCATTTCCAGCGACATGTCGCCGTGGACCAGGCGGACGCCGATGAAGACGGCCACTACGGCCACGGAGATCGTCGCGATCAGCTCCAGGGCCAGGGAGGAGAGGAAAGCCACCCGCAGGGTTTCCAGCGTGGTTTTCCGGTACCGGTCCGCAACGTCGCGGAGCGCGCGGGTCTGGGCCTTGGCGCGGCCCAGCCCCACGAGCACCGGAAGGCCCTTGGCCAGTTCCAGCATGTTGTCCGAGAGCCGGTTCAACGCATCGACGGCCTTCGCGGTCTTATCCCCGGTATGCAGGCCGATCAGCACCATAAACACCGGCACAAGCGGCACGGTCAGCACAATAACGACGGCGCTGATCCAGTCGGCGGCCAGGATGCGGGCACCCACCAGCAGCGGCAGCACCGCACAGGTGACCAGCGCCGGAAGGTACTTGGTGTAGTAGTTGTCCAGCCCGTCCAGTCCACGGGTCAGGAGCACGCTCAGCGCGCCGCTGCCCATCCCGGGGACCGTCCCGCCCTCAGCCAGCACACGATCGGTGAGCTGGCTGCGCAGTTCTTCCTTGACACCGGCGGCAGCCCGCTGGGCCACCGTCTCCTGTGCCCACATCGCCAGGGACCGCAGTACCGCGCCGGCCACGCCCGTTGCCGCAACATAGCTCCAGTCCGGGTTGCCGGCGGCGAGGCCGGCGATGCCCGCGGCGATGCCGGTTGCGAGCAGTACCAGGCCCACAGCCTTCAGCGCTGCGAGCAGCCCCAGCAGGTAGAGTGCCCGGCGGCTGGCGGGGCCGACATGCTGGGCGGGTTTCACTGAGATTTGACCGAGTGTACGGCGGGAATAGAGTCAGCCGAGACGCGCTTGCGGAAGACCCAGTACGTCCAGCCCTGATAGAGCACCACAATCGGCAGTCCGAACAGGGCCACCCAGGACATAACCTGCAACGTATAGGGGCTCGAGGAGGCATTGTCCACGGTCAGGTTCCAGGCGGCGTCGAGCGTGGACGGCAGCACCACCGGGTACATCGCCGTGAAGATCGAGACAGCTCCGGCGAGCAGGAACAGTCCCAGGAAGACGAAGGTCCAGCCGTCCCTTCCGCGCCGGCCCATCAGCCACGAGATCACAACGGCAAACACCGCGATAATGAGCGGCACCAGCGAAGCCACGTCACCATTCATCAGCTGCACGCCAACGGCCCAGGCCGCAAGGGGCAGGATTCCGAGCGGAAGCCAGCGGACCAAGGCCCGGCGTGCCCGGTTCCGCACCTCGCCGTCGGTCTTCAACATCAGGAAAGCGCAGGCATGGATGAGGCTGAAGCCAACGACGGCCAGGCCGCCGACGACTGCCCACGGGGTGAACCAGGCGAATGCTCCGCCAACCCGGTCGCCGTTCGCGTTAAGGGGCAGGCCGGTTGAGGTCAGGCCAAGGGCGGCACCGATACCGAAGGCACTGACAAAGGAGCCCAGGGCCATGGCCCAGTCCCAGCGGCTGCGCCAGGCATCCGAGTCATGCTTGCCCCGGTACTCAATGGACACTGCTCGGAAGATCAGTCCCAGCAGCACCAGCACCAGCGGGATATAGAGGGCAGAGAACAGCGAGGCATACCACATGGGGAACGCAGCGAAGGTCATGGCGCCGACGGTGATCAGCCACACCTCGTTGCCGTCCCAGACAGGCCCGATGGTGTTGAGCAGGACCCGGCGGTCGCGTTCGTTGCGGGCGAAGAGCTTCATGAGCATCCCCACGCCCAGGTCGAAGCCCTCGAGGAAAAGGTAACCAACCCAGAGGAAGGCAATAACGATGAACCAGATTGTCGGAAGCGTCATTTGTGTCTCCAGGTGGGGCTAGTAGGCGAAATCGAGGACGTCGTCGGGCTTTCGCCCGCCGGGCTTCCCCGGGGTACCTGAATCATCAGGACCCTCGCCGGAATCGTCCTGGTGGAGAAGCTCAGGCATCGCAGACGGAACTCCGCCCCGCACGTATTTGAACAGCAGTCTCACCTCCACGACCAGCAGCGCAAGATAGACGAGGGTGAAGGCGCTGACGGAGAACAGGAGTTCGGCAGTACTCACCCCCGGTGACACGGCAGCGGCGGTGAACATAAAGACGTTGTCGATGCCGGTGAAGCTGGGGTTGGGCACAACAACGAACGGCTGGCGGCCCATTTCGGTGAAGATCCAGCCGGCACTGTTGGCCCCAAAAGGAGCCAGGATGCCGAATACGGCCAGCCGCATGAGCCACTTGGATTGCGGAACGGTGCCCTTGCGGGTCACCCACAGAGCCACGGCTGCGGCTGCGGCGGCCAGGACGCCGAACCCGATCATGATCCGGAAGCCCCAGTAGGTAACGGCCATTACGGGCAGGTAGTCGATCTCTGCGCCGGCCTGCTCACCGAGCATCGGATCGTCGGGCAGGTTCGTGCCGTACTTCTCCTGGTACTCCGGGATCAGCGTGTTCACGCCGTCAACCGGTGTGTTGAAGTCGCCGTTTGCCAGGAAGGACAGCAGGCCCGGGACTTCGATCAGTGTCTTGACGTCCTCACAGTTCCTGGCGCCCACATCACCGATGGACAGCACGGAGAATGAGGTGCCGTTGTGGCAGGCAGCCTCGGCCGCAGCCATCTTCATGGGCTGCTGCTGGAACATCAGCTTGCCCTGCAGGTCACCGGTAATGGCTGTCCCGGCGAAGGCCACAATGGCGACGGCGGCACCAACGCGCAGTGCCTTGATCCAGACAGCGTGGTCGGTCTTGTCACGTCCGATGGCGGCGTTTTCCCCCACCACAACGCGGCCGTTGGCATCGACGGTGTCGATGCCGTCACGGCGGCGCTTCCAGAGGTGGTACCAGGAGATGCCCAGCAGGAAGCTGCCGGCCACGGCGAACGCTCCGGTGATGGTGTGCGGGAAAGCGACCAGCAGGGTGTTGTTCGTCAGGACCGCCCAGATATCGGTCATGACGGCGCGCCCGTCGACGAGTTCCACGCCGACCGGATGCTGCATCCAGGAGTTGGCCGCCAGGATGAAGTAGGCGGACAGGGCGGAGGCACCGGTCGCCAGCCAGATGGTGGCGAGGTGCAGCTTTTGGGGCAGCCGTTTCCAGCCGAAGATCCACAGGCCCAGGAATACCGACTCGGTGAAGAAGGCCAGCAGCGATTCAAGCGCCAGCGGTGCTCCGAAGACGTCGCCGACGAACCGGCTGTACTCGCTCCAGGCCATGCCGAATTGGAACTCCTGCACCAGTCCGGTGGCTACGCCCATGATGAAGTTAATCAGGAAGAGCTTGCCCCAGAACTTGGTGAGGCGGAGGTACTCAGCCTTCCCGGTACGGACCCAGGCGGTCTGCAGCGAGGCGACCACCAGTCCGAGGCCGATGGTCAGTGGAACCATCAGGAAGTGATAAACGGTTGTTATGCCGAATTGCCAGCGGGCAATCTCCAGTGCTTCCACGCGAAGAATCCTTCAGTTGTGACATGTTCTACGGGCCGTAGAAAAACGTACTTCTACAGATCGTAGAACACTTCGGCGAAATATTTCTACAAGACGTAGAGACCGGTACCAAAACCCGGTAGTGTTAACCATCGCGGCAGATCCAGCTGGGGTCTAGCCTCGAAGGAAATCCATTTTCGGGGATACCCCTGGACAAGGGCCCACGGATAAAGGAACGGAACATGGCGACTCTCGGAGAGCTTGAACGGGCAATGATGGACCTGCTGTGGGAGTCCCCCGAGGCAGTCACCGCCAATGAGCTGAGAGAGCGGCTCGCGCAGAACGACGCGGGGCGCGCTGAAGCCAAGGGGCTCGCTGTGACCACAGTGCTCACTGTGCTGTCCCGGCTTGAGAAAAAGGGCCTGGTCGCACGCGAACGCGACATCCGCCCGCACCGCTACCGTGCTGTGACTTCCCGTGCTGAACACACCGCCGAGCTGATGCATGAGGTTCTTGGGTCAGCGAATGACCGCGAGGCCGTCCTGGCCCGGTTCGTCGGTGCCGTTTCCGACACCGAGGCGCAGACCCTGCGCAGGCTGCTGGAAGGCGCCTAGTCCGGCCGGATCACACGCCACATGTTCTGGGCTTCCTACCTTCTGGCGGCGCTGGCGATAATCCTCGCTTGGCCCGTTCCGGTGGCCCTGTCCCGTGCCAAATGGCCGGCGCGGTCCCCCTTCACGGCCATGGTCCTGTGGCAGGCGATAGCCCTCGCCGGTGGTCTGTCCATGATCGGGGCCATGCTGACGTGGGGCCTGGAACCCATCGGGGACAATCTGGCGCAGGGCATCGCCGCACTCTGGGAGATCCTGATCCAACGCCGTCCGGCGGAAACCCTCGGCCTGGTCCACGTTTTTGCCATCAGCGCAGCCCTGCTGCTCTCGGCCCATCTGGTGTTCACTCTGCTGCTGACGTACTACCGCATCCAGACCGCCCGCCGCCGGCACCGGGACATGCTTAACCTGCTAAGTTCCCCATCCCTGGACAAACCGGCCACCCTCGTTATCCCGCACTCTTCCCCTGTGGCCTACTGCCTTCCGGGCGGCGCGCAGTCCGTGACCGTACTTTCCGAGGGGCTGATGGACGTCCTCACCGAGTCGGAGCTGTCCGCGGTGATGACCCATGAGAAGGCGCATCTGAGCCAGCGCCACCACCTGCTGCTCTGGGCTTTTGCCGCGTGGCGTGCTGCTCTGCCCTGGCTGCCGACATCCCAGCTCGCCCAGCGCTCGGTCAATGAGCTGATCGAAATGCTGGCCGACGACGAAGCCCTGAAGAAGGTGGACCGGCAGACCCTGATCCGGGCCGTGGCGATCGTGGGGTCAGGTTCTGATGTGGATGGTGCTGCCGGACCCGGCCCCGGGAACCCAGCTGCAGTCAGCGGCGGGGGCGGCACCGATGAAGGGATCGGCATCGCCGGCAGGCTCAGCCGGCTGCTGACTCCCCGGCCTCCCCTGCCACGCTGGGCCCGCCTCCTGGTCCAGGCCACTTCCCTGCTGCTGCTTGCCGTGCCCACGATCCTGCTGTTTATGCCTCGGCTGGTTTAGCCCGCGGCTTATGCCTCGGCTGGTTTAGCCCGCGGCGCGGGGGCCAGGTGCCCTACGCATCGATCCGGTCGCGGTCCAGCATCGCGGCACCGGCAATAATGAAGTCCTTCCGGGGCGCGACTTCGCTGCCCATCAGGAGTTCGAAGGTGGCTTCGTCCACGTGGCGCTCGGCCTCAGCCGCTTCACTGAGGCGGATCCGGCGCAGGGTACGGTGGCGCGGATCCATGGTGGTCTCGGCCAGCTGGTCCGCATCCATTTCTCCGAGGCCCTTGTAGCGCTGGATCGGCTCCTTGTACCGCTTGCCTTCCTTCTCCAGCTTGCTCAGCAGCTGATGCAGTTCCTGCTCGCTGTACGTGTAGACCATCTCATTGGCCTTCGAGCCATGGTTGATCACCTCGACCCGGTGTAGCGGCGGCACGGCGGCGTATACCCGGCCATCTTCTACCAGCGGACGCATGTACCGGAAGAAAAGAGTCAGCAGCAGCGTGCGGATGTGTGCGCCGTCGACGTCGGCGTCGGTCATAAAGATGACCTTCCCGTACCGTGCGGCGTCGAGCTGGAAACTGCGGCCGGAGCCGGCACCAACCACCTGGATCAACGCGGCGCATTCGGCGTTGGAGAGCATGTCCGCCACGGAGGCCTTCTGCACATTCAGGATCTTTCCGCGGATCGGCAGCAGTGCCTGGTATTCCGAGGACCGGGCCATCTTGGCTGTACCCAGCGCCGAGTCGCCCTCCACGATGAACAGTTCCGAACGCTCGGCGTCGTCAATGCGGCAGTCAGCCAGCTTGACTGGCATTGAGGAGGTTTCCAGCGCGTTCTTCCGTCGCTGGGTCTCTTTGTGCACGCGTGCGGAGATGCGGGACTTCATTTCCGAGACGACTTTTTCCAGCAGCTGTGCGGCCTGGGCCTTGTCACCGCGTGCCGGGGAATTCAGCCGGGCGGTGATTTCCTTTTCGACCACCTTGGCCACGATGGCGCGGACGGCGGAGGTTCCGAGGATCTCCTTGGTCTGGCCTTCGAACTGGGGCTCGGCCAGCCGGACGGTGAGGACCGCCGTTAGGCCGGCGAACACGTCATCCTTCTCGATCTTGTCGCTGCCGGCCTTGAGTTTGCGTGCGTTGGCTTCGATCACCTTGCGGAAGGTCTTGATCAGCGCCTGCTCGAATCCGGCCTGATGCGTGCCGCCCTTGGGGGTGGCAATAATGTTCACGAAGCTGCGGATGTTCGTCTCGTAGCCGATGCCCCAACGCAGCGCGATGTCGACCTCGCACTCGCGCTCCACTTCGGCGATCTGGCTGTGCCCGCGTTCGTCCAGGACCGGAACAGATTCCTTGAACTTTCCGGTACCGTGCAGCCGCCAGATATCCGTGACGGCCGCATCCGCGGCGAGGAATTCAACGAACTCGGAGATGCCGCCGTCGTGGTGGAAGACCTCTTCCACCGGACCGTCCTCCCCCGGAGTGCCGGGGAGGCGGCGTTCGTCGCGCAGGGTGATCCGCAGGCCGGGCACCAGGAAGGAGGTCTGGCGGGCGCGGGCCTCAAGCTCGGTGTAGGAGAACTTCGCGTCAGGGGTGAAGATCTGCCGGTCCGCCCAGTAACGGATCCGGGTGCCGGTCACGCCGCGTTTGGCCTTCCCGACCACTTCCAGCTTGGAGCTTTCCAGGAAGGGAGTGAACTTCGCATCCGGTGAGGGCTTGGACCCCGTGTCGGCGAAAACACCCGGCTCGCCGCGGCGGAAGCCCATCTGGTAGGTCTTGCCCGCACGGTCCACCTGGACATCGAGCCGGGCGGAGAGGGCGTTGACCACGGACGCGCCGACGCCGTGCAGGCCGCCTGAGGCCGCATAGGAACCGCCGCCGAACTTACCGCCGGCATGCAGCTTCGTGAAGACGACCTCGACGCCGGAGAGACCGGTCTTGGGTTCGATGTCCACGGGAATGCCGCGGCCGTCGTCGTGGATTTCCACGGAGTTATCCGCGTGCAGGATGATCCGGATGCTCTGGCCGTAACCGGCGAGGGCTTCGTCCACAGAGTTGTCGATGATCTCCCAGAGACAGTGCATCAGGCCGCGGGAGTCGGTGGAGCCGATGTACATGCCGGGGCGCTTGCGCACGGCTTCAAGGCCTTCGAGCACGGAAAGGTGTCGGGCGTTGTACTCAGTATCCAGGGGGACCACGTGTGCTGAACTCCTTGGGCCGGTTGCGGCCGTTTATGCGGCGGATAGCCTTGCGGCTGGGGAGCCGGCGGAAAACCGGCCTGTTACTAGGTTAATGCCCGGCGGTGACACTATCCGCCACCGACTCAGCCGGGGCGGCTGATCCTCTTCGGTCCGCCATGCCGGGGATGCGGCATACCGGGGTCCGTTTTGCTACGCGCAGAGCGAAAGACGCGGCCAGTCGGAAAGGCTCGACGCATAAAGATGGTTATATGAAGTATCAACACCCTTAAGGAGGCACTCATGACAGCAGCAGTTGCTACACGTCATCTCAACACGCTGGACCGCTGTGACCGCTGCGGTGCACAGGCTTATGTTCGGGCAGTGCTCGAATCCTCCGGTGGGGAACTGCTTTTCTGCGCTCATCACGCCCGGGCAGTGGAGGCCAATCTTCGGCCGCTGACGTCCGAATGGCAGGATGAAAGTGCACGCCTGCACCAGAAGGCCGGTTCTCCGGAGGACTAATCCCGGACCAACGGTCGACGACTTGGCGAAGGCCCCTCCTGCTGGAGGGGCCTTCGTTTTGCCGTTCTCGTTCTTTACCGGAAGTACGACCTCTACCGGAAATACGCAAAGGGTCCCGCGGCATGTGCCGCGGGACCCTTTGTGCTGGTGCTGATGTCCGGCTTAGTCCAGGTAGTCGCGCAGGACCTGCGAACGCGAGGGGTGGCGCAGCTTGGACATCGTCTTGGATTCGATCTGGCGGATCCGTTCACGGGTCACGCCGTAGACCTTGCCGATCTCGTCGAGGGTCTTGGGCTGACCGTCGGTGAGGCCGAAACGCATGGCCACCACGCCGGCTTCACGCTCGGAGAGCGTGTCCAGCACAGAGTGGAGCTGTTCCTGCAGAAGGGTGAAGCTCACGGCGTCAGCAGGCACCACGGCTTCGGAGTCCTCGATCAGATCGCCGAATTCCGAGTCGCCATCCTCGCCAAGCGGGGTATGCAGCGAAATCGGCTCGCGGCCGTATTTCTGGACCTCCACGACCTTCTCCGGGGTCATGTCCAGTTCCAGGGCCAGCTCTTCGGGAGCGGGTTCGCGACCCAGGTCCTGCAGCATCTGGCGCTGTACGCGGGCCAGCTTGTTGATGACCTCAACCATGTGGACCGGGATACGAATCGTTCGGGCCTGGTCGGCCATGGCACGGGTGATGGCCTGACGGATCCACCAGGTGGCGTAGGTGGAGAACTTGAAGCCCTTGGTGTAGTCGAACTTCTCGACGGCACGGATCAGGCCCAGGTTGCCCTCCTGGATGAGGTCCAGGAACAGCATGCCGCGACCGGTGTAGCGCTTGGCCAGGGAGACCACCAGCCGCAGGTTGGCTTCGAGCAGGTGGTTCTTGGCGCGCTTGCCGTCGTGGATGATCTGCTGCAGGTCGCGCTTCAGCTTGGGATCCATGTCAGGGTCCGCGGCGATCTTCTCTTCGGCGAAGAGGCCTGCCTCGATGCGCAGGGCCAGGTCCACTTCCTGCTCGGCGTTCAGCAGGGCAACCTTGCCGATCTGCTTCAGGTAGTCCTTGACGGGGTCGGCCGTGGCTCCGGCGGACACGACCTGCTGGGCAGGGGCGTCATCGTCGTCAGCGTCAGAGTAAACGAATCCGGACCCGGTGGGTGCAGCCTCGGGGGCGTCGCCCTCGGCCGTTTCCGCATCCCCGTCCGCGGGCTCGACGTCCGCGTCTTCGGGGCGGGTGTCGGTGTCCTCGGCCTGCTTCGCCTTCTTGGCGGCCGCGGTTTTGGCGGCAGCGGTCTTCGCCGGGGCCTTCCGGGTGGCTGGCTTGCGGGCGGGTTTGGCGGCCGTCTTGGCGCCGGCGGCTGCGGCCGCCTCGGCAACCTCGGGTGCGGCAGTCACAGTGTCAGTCTCTTTGACAGCAGTTGTCTTTCTCGCGGACACAGAAAACCTTTCAATACGGCGGGCTGCGGCGCCACCATGGGGGCAACACCACTATGACCCTGTCAAGTCCGTGCTAAAACCAAATGGTCGGTGCGCGGAGTGTTTTCTATGAAAACGCACCGCGCCCGGTTCCTTATTCCCTCCGTTTGTCAACGGAAAGTGTGGAACGACACTTGATACACGAACCCAACCGGGTCTCGGTTCCCATTGTCGCATGTTTTCAAGCAACCACCAGCACCCGGGACCTGCTGGGGCGCCTGCTCCCGGGGCAGGGAACAGGCCCGCGGCTACGCCACTCCCCCACGCCGCCAAGCAGTCCGCGGGGACTGCGACCACCCGGGCAGTTCCCCACGCTCCAGAAGCGCCCGAAGCAGCTGCGCCAACCGGTAATCCGGCTGGATCTCCAGGGCTTCCCCGAGGCACAGATCCGCCCGGGAACTGCGTCCACGCGCCCATTCGAGCCACCCGAGCAGCGTCAGCAGGGCTGCGGCCGGTTCGCCTGATGCCGTTCCCAGCAGTGAGGTGAACGCACTGTGAGCACGGTCCATGCAGTCCCAGTCGGGTGCTTCATTACTGCGGCCGATCAGCACGGAACGGAAAAGCCGTCCGGCCTCCGTGGCGCCGGCGGCCTCAGCTGCGGGGCCCCCGGCAGCGGGGTCAACAAGTCCGAGCCAATAGCGCGAGCCGGCAACGGCCGCCGGCAGGCCCAGGGCGGCCAGCACCAGGACGGTATCCCGGACAGGCTTGGATTCCAGGCTCGCGAGCAGCAGTCCGTCGCGC
The DNA here is from genome assembly GCF_031988865.1 of Arthrobacter sp. Classification (NCBI taxonomy): domain Bacteria; kingdom Bacillati; phylum Actinomycetota; class Actinomycetes; order Micrococcales; family Micrococcaceae; genus Arthrobacter; species Arthrobacter sp. The sequence continues at coordinate 13,699 of NZ_DALZXY010000005.1, read as the reverse complement.
CGGGAAGTGCGGTGTCCCTTGAAACACTGGTCCCAGGCCTCGAGTGTCCGGGCGAACTGCCGCCCCTGGGTCCACCTTCCCTCGAAGCGCCGCCGGCAGGCCTCCTCGCTTCTGGCCGTCGCTGAATCGGGCAAACCGGTGCCGGGAGGACGTCCGCCGGGCAGCCCGACCGCTGCCTGCAGCGACTGCGCGTAGGCGCTCCCACGGAAGACCAGTTCAGCGTTCAGCCTGCTCCCGGCAACCTGATCCAGGGGGAATCCCGGCCACGGGCAGCACTCCTGCGACTCGCAGAAGTAGTCCCTCCAGTGCTCCTTCCCGGACAACCAGCCGTCGCGAAGTTCGAGGCCGTGTCCCGCCAGGTCCTCCCGCAGGCGGTCGACCATCCCGTGGTAAGGCGGGGGCTCACCAACCCTCCAGGGCTGTTGGGTGTAGACCACCATCAGGACTGAGTCGGCTTCCGGATCTCCGCCCAGGAGACTGCAGATCCGGGCACGGTAGGCGGCAGCTGAACGGCCCGCTCCGGCCGGTAAGCCTGAGGGGTCCGTGATCTCCGGGAGATCCAGGCGCAGCGTCGCCCCAAGCCGGCGGCCTCGGAGGGCGATCAGCACCAGAGACTCCTCGGGGACGAAGCCGAGACAATGGGGCACGAACGCCAAGATGTCCGGCGGTGATCCTACGCTCAGTGCTGCCTGTTCTGCCGCCGGGATGCCGGTGCCGTGGGATTCATTCATGCTTCCAGCCTGGGCCGGCCGAAAGGCTTCGGGCAGTCCCGGCCACCTGGATGTGGATCCCAGCCGACCGTCGGCCGAAGCACCGCTGTTGTGGAGGACTACTCCCGCGTGCTCGTTTCGGTTCCGGCCCTGCCGGGACCGCGCCGCTCATCCCGGCGGCGCGCCCGTTCGCGTGCCAGGGCTTCGCGGAGCGGGGGCAGGTGCAGCCCTTCGCCGGCCATGCGGGTCCGGACGATTCTGCGGCTGCGCAGGATTCCGGCCACACCCAAGCCCATCACGGCGAACTGCACTGCCAGGGCAATACGGAAGGAGGCGAGGTCATACAGGTCTCCGTTGGAGAACCCGCTGGCGTTGAGTGCGTCCAGAACCAGGCCTATGAGGTACATCGAGACCAGGGACGCCAGGAACCCGCCGATATTCACGATTCCGGTGGCCGTTCCGAGGCGGTGGCTCGGGTTGAAGGTCCGGGCGAAGTCAAAGCCAATCATCGACCCCGGCCCGCCAACCGCGAGCACGGCCACGAGTACGAGGAGCAGCCACAGCGGTGCCGGACCGGGCCAGAGCATTACCGCAAGCCAGGCAGCGGCCATGGCTCCGGCGATCAGCAGGACCATCGTGGAGCGGCGCAGCGGGTGCCGGCCCACCCAGGTCCCCAGCCACGGACCGCAGACGATGGCAACGGTGACGAAGAACGTCATCAGGATGGAGGCGGTGGCCGGAGGGACTTTCTCCGCGCTCACGAGGTACGGGTAGCCCCACATCATCACGAAAACCGTGCCGGGGAACTGGATGGTGAAGTGGGTCCACAGACCCAGCCGGGTGCCCGGCTGCCGCCAGGCCGCGGCAAGCGACGATCCGCTGGCCTGGGTCTCGGTGGTGGCTGGCTGGCCGCCTCCGGGATGGTTGCGGATCAGGGCGGCAGCGAGGACGAATGCCAGCACGGACAGCGCCGCAGCGCTGGCGAACGCCGTGTTCCAGCCGAAGCTGCGCAGCATAAAAGCGAAGGGAATGGCGCTGGCAATCTGGCCGAGCTGCCCCACAATCCCGGTCCACTGCGTCAGCATGGGCACTTTCGCAGCCGGGAACCATGCGGGCAGCAGCCGGAGCACGGAAATAAAGGTCAGTGCGTCACCGGCGCCCACGAGGGACCGGCCGAGGATCCCCGCGCCAACCGAGTCGGCGACGGCCAGCTGGAACTGCCCGGCACACATCAGGGCAGCGCCGCCGGCGATCAGCAGGCGCGGCCCATAGCGGTCCACGAGCATGCCCACAGGGATCTGCAGTCCTGCGTAGACCAGCAGCTGCACGACCGTGAACACCGACAGCACGGACGCGGTGGCGGAGAACCGCTCGGTGGCTTCCACGCCGGCGATGCCGAAGGAGGTGCGCTGAGTTACGGCCACCATGTAGGCGAAAACCCCGGCGCTCCAAACCAGCCAGGCTCCCTTGTGCTTCACGCCGTCCGCCCCGCGGCGCTGCCGTGGTTAAGCGGCTGGGGTTCTCCCCGCTCCCCCGGTTCCGGGTTCGTCATCCCTGCCGGGAACAGTAGGGCCATTCGGTTCAACGGTGTCCTCGTCCTTCGTTTCCTGCTGCGGATCGGGCTCTTCCGCTGAATCCTGGTTGCCCATCCCTTCAAGCAGCGCTTCTGTTTCTTCCTCGGCCTGGGGGCTGGCGAGGTACGCCTCTACCGCGGCGCCAAGCTCCTCGGCGTCGGGAAGTTCATCGTTGTCCTTAACAAGGAGCGAACGGCGGGAGGTGCTGCCGGTGAACTCGTCGTACCGGCTTTCCAGGGTCGCGACGACGCCGCGTACCTCCGCCGACCCTTCGACCTGTTCCGCAATCTGCTTCTCGACCTCCCGGCCGGCTTCGCGAAGCCGGTCGGTGGGCAGCATCAGGTTGGCGGCGGCACCAAGGTATTCAAGCGCCGCCACGGCGGCCGGCGGGAACTCGGCGTCGGACAGGTAGTGCGGCACGTGGACCACATGGCCTACGACGTCGACCCCCGCTTCGATGAGCCGGAGTTCAAGCAGGTGCCCGACGGCGCCCTGGATCTGGGCGGTCGGCTTCCAGGAGCTGATGCCGTCAATCAGGTCCGGCCGGTTGCCGTGGGCGGTGACGCCGATCGGCCGGGTGTGCGGCACGGGCATGGGCACGGAGTGCACCCACGCGACCAGGGACACTTCGAGGGTTGTCACCAGCCGCAGCACAGCGGCCGTGAACCGCTCCCATTGGAAGTCGGGTTCGAAACCGGTGAGGAACAGGAAAGGTTCACCGAGTCCGTCATGGAAGCGGTGCAGTTCGATCCTCGGTGCTTCGTACCCGGCGAAGTGGTCTTCCACGAAAGTCAGCTGCGGGCGGCGGGCGCGGTAGTCGATGAGCTGGTCGGCGTCGAAGGTCGCCACGAGCTCGTGCTCGAGGTTATCGAAAAGTTCATCGCGGACCTGCGTCACTACATGGCCGGCCTCCCCGAAACCTGTGAAGCCAGCGATCAGCCGCAGGCCGCGCAGGTCAGCGGAGCCGGCCAGTTCCGGGTTCAGGTTAAACAGGGTCAGCGGATCAAGCATGGTCTTACCTTCCTGCAACTCGTCCCGTTTGGTCGGCGGTCGGCACTGTCGAACAAGCGCGGTGTTGTCAATCCCTTACTCAAGGGTAAACGTCGGCGGAGGCCGGATTCATTCCGGGCATGCGAGCGGCGGCGGTGTTACGGTCCGCGGAGAGACTACGATCGGTAAAAGAAGAGCTAGATGCACAGAATTGCCAACACACCAAAGACGTGAGGATGAAGCTTCGTGAGCAAAGCCAGTGAGCCGGACCTGCAGGTAATTTCCCGGGATGCGCGCAAGGTGCAAGCGCAGGCCCTGGTGGTGGGAGTCGGGCAAAGCCCGGATGGCCCCGTGCTCGTTGACAGTCCGCTTTCGCAGAAGGCGTCTTCCGCCCTCGCCGGTTCGTTTGCCCTGCTTGGAGTCACCGGCGCGCCCGACCAGGTAGTCCGGCTTCCCGGCCTGCCCGAGCTCGATGCCGAAATGCTGGTCCTCGCCGGCCTCGGCCCGGTCTCCGCGGGTGAATCCCTGAGCGCCGAGGCCCTCCGCCGGGCCGCGGGCTCTGCGGTCCGCCAGCTGGCCGGGACCGGAAGCGTGGCCCTGGCACTCCCGTCCACCTCCGTCGAGGATGCCGCGGCCGTCGCCGAAGGCGCCCTGTTTGGCGCCTACAGCTTCACCGAACACCGCAGCACGCACGCTTCCAAGATCCCGGCAAAGGTCTCCTCGATCACCGTGATCAGCGCGGCAGCCGGTGATGCTGCTGTGAAGCCCGCCCTTGAGCGCGCCCGCATCCTGGGCCGGGCCGTCAACGCCACCCGTTCGCTGGTGAACCAGCCCCCGAGCCATCTCTACCCCGAGACCTTTGCAACGGCAGTCCGCGAAGCTGCCCGGACCCTGCCGGTGAAGGTGACCGTATGGGATGAGAAGAAGCTCGAACGGGAGGGCTTCGGCGGAATCCTCGGTGTCGGCAAGGGCTCGGCGCGTCCGCCGCGCCTGGTGAAGGTCGAATACTCCCCCGCCCGCCCAAAGGCGAAGCTGGCCCTGGTCGGCAAGGGCATCACGTTCGATTCCGGCGGCATCTCGCTGAAGCCGGCCGCGGGCATGCAGGCCATGAAGTCGGACATGGGCGGTGCCGCCGTTGTCCTGAACGCCGTACTGGCCATTGCCGAGCTGGGCCTGCCGGTCAAGGTGACCTCCTGGCTCTGCCTGGCCGAGAACATGCCCTCGGGAACGGCCCAGCGGCCCTCCGATGTCCTGACCACCTACGGCGGCCGCACCGTCGAGGTGCTGAACACCGATGCCGAAGGCCGGCTGGTCCTGGCTGACGGCCTGGTCGCCGCGAGCGAGGAAGAGCCGGACGTGCTGATCGACGTCGCGACCCTCACCGGCGCCCAGATGGTCGCACTGGGTAACCGCGTGTCTGCCGTCATGGGCGAGGACGGTGTCCGCGATGCCGTGAAGGCCGCCGCGGACCGGGCCGGTGAATTGTTCTGGCCGATGCCGCTGCCCGAGGAGCTGCGCGCCAGCCTGGAATCGCAGACAGCGGACATTGCGAACATCGGTGAACGCTTCGGCGGCATGATGACCGCAGCAGTCTTCCTGCGGGAGTTTGTCGGCGAGGTCGACGGCGTGAAGATCCCCTGGGCGCACCTGGACATTGCCGGGCCTGCGTTCAACGAGGCTGCACCCTACGGCTACACGCCGAAGGAGGGCACCGGCGTCGCCGTCCGCACTCTGGTCTCCTACGCCGAAGACGTGGTAACCCGCTCGGTATAGCATCCGTTCCTGTTACCCGTGCAACACAATGGGCAATTGTTGCACGTGTTTCTCCTTACATTCGCCATTCCGAGGCCTTCACTGAGTGGATGCTGGCCAGAGTGGGCGATAGTGTGAGACCTGATCACAACCGCCCAAGTCACTAAACCGACGCGCCCTAAGTGCGTCAACCGATTACGCGAGGGAGCGTCCACGTGGCCGATAAGGCAACTGCGCAAGAATTCGACATCCTGATCCTTGGAGGGGGCAGCGGCGGTTACGCCGCAGCACTCCGTTCCGTGGAACTTGGTTTCTCCGTTGGGCTCATCGAGAAGGGGAAGCTCGGCGGCACCTGCCTGCACAACGGCTGCATCCCGACCAAGGCCCTGCTGCACTCGGCCGAGATCGCCGAGAACGCCAAGACGGCAGAGAAGTACGGAATCAAGGCCACGTTCGACTCCGTGGACATGAACGCAGTGAACTCCTACAAGGACAACATCATTGCCGGCAAGTTCCGCGGACTGCAGGGACTGATCAAGTCCAAGGGCGTCACCGTGATCGAGGGTGAAGGCCGCCTCACCAGCGAGAAGACCATCGAGGTGAACGGCGAGACCTACACGGGTTCGAACATCATCCTCGCCACCGGCTCCTACTCCCGCTCCCTGCCCGGCCTGGAAATCGGCGGCCGCGTGCTGACCTCCGACCAGGCACTGAACCTGGACTACGTGCCCAAGAGCGCCATCATCCTCGGCGGCGGCGTGATCGGCGTCGAGTTCGCTTCGGTCTGGAACTCCTTCGGCGTTGACGTGACCATCATCGAGGGCCTGCCCTCGCTGGTCCCCAACGAGGACGCCGCGATCATCAAGAACCTGGAGCGTGCCTACAAGAAGCGCGGCATCAAGTTCAACACCGGCACCTTCTTCGACAAGGTGGAGCAGAACAACGACGGCGTCAAGGTCACCCTTGTGGACGGCAAGACGTTCGAAGCCGACCTGCTGCTCGTGGCAGTCGGCCGCGGCCCCGTGACCGCCAACCTTGGCTACGAGGAAGCCGGCCTGACCATGGACCGCGGCTTCGTCATCACCAACGAACGCCTCCACACCGGCGTCGGCAACGTCTACGCCGTCGGCGACATCGTCCCCGGCCTGCAGCTGGCCCACCGCGGTTTCCAGCAGGGCATCTTCGTTGCCGAGGAAATCGCCGGCCTGAAGCCCGTCGTCGTCGAAGACGTCAACATCCCCAAGGTCACCTACTGCGAACCGGAAATCGCTTCCGTAGGCCTGACCGAAGCAAAGGCCAAGGAAAAGCTCGGCGCCGAGAACGTCCAGGTCCAGGAGTACAACCTGGCCGGCAACGGCAAGACCTCGATCCTCGGCAGCTCCGGTCTGATCAAGATGGTGCGGGAGAAGGACGGCCCCATCATCGGCGTCCACATGATCGGCGGCCGCATCGGCGAGCAGATCGGCGAAGCGCAGCTGATCGTGAACTGGGAGGCGTACCCGGAGGATCTTGCCGGCCTGCTGCACGCCCACCCCACCCAGAATGAAGCGCTCGGCGAGGCGGCCATGGCCCTCGCCGGCAAGCCGCTGCACGGCTAAGCGGAGACCAGCGAATATTCCCTGGTGCACCCGGCGGCATCGCAGCCGGGTGCACTAGGCTTCAAACCAACCAGCACCAGCGGTACGGCTGGTCAAAGAACAAACAAGGAGAAACGGGGACAATATGTCTGAAACCGTGAACTTACCCGCCCTTGGTGAGAGCGTCACCGAAGGCACCGTTACCCGCTGGCTGAAGCAGGTAGGCGATACCGTCGCCGTCGACGAGCCCCTGCTCGAAGTTTCCACTGACAAGGTAGACACCGAGATCCCCTCGCCCGTTGCGGGCGTCATCGAGGAAATCCTCGTGGCTGAGGACGAGACTGCAGAAGTCGGCGCGGCACTCGTGCGCATCGGCGACGGCTCCGGCGCATCCGCTGAGTCTTCTGAAGCCCCGGAAGCGGCAAAGGAAGCTCCCGCCGAAGAGGCGGCCCCGGCACAGGCCGAGGAAGCTCCCGCCGAAGAGCCCGCTCCGGCCCAGGAAGCAAGCTCCTCCGACGCCGGTTCAGACTCCGGCGACAGCACCGATGTCACCTTGCCTGCACTGGGCGAAAGCGTCACCGAAGGTACCGTCACGCGCTGGCTGAAGGCTGTTGGCGACGATGTAGCCGTCGACGAACCGCTCCTTGAGGTCTCCACCGACAAGGTCGATACCGAGATCCCGTCGCCGGTTGCCGGCAAGCTGCTTGAAATCCGCGTGAACGAAGACGACACCGCAGAAGTTGGCGCCGTCCTGGCCGTCATCGGCTCCGGTGCCGCCGCTCCCGCCAAGGCTGAGCCGAAGGAAGCCGAGCCGGTTGCCGCTGCGCCGTCGACCGAACGCAACGAACCCGTTGCCGCGCCGAAGGAAGCGCCGAAGGAGGAGGCTCCCAAGCAGGAGGCCCCCAAGCAGGCAGCTCCGAAGGAAGAAGCCCCCGCTTCCGAGGGCACGTACGTCACTCCCCTGGTTCGCAAGCTGGCCAACGAGCACGGCGTTGACCTCTCCACAGTCAAGGGAAGCGGTGTCGCAGGCCGCATCCGCAAGCAGGATGTCCTGGCCGCTGCCGAGTCGAAGAAGGCCGAAGCACCGGCTGCTCCTGCTTCGTCCGGCAAGGCCGCACCGGCCAAGATCAGCGAAGAGAGTGCTAAGCTGCGCGGCACCACGGTCAAGGCTCCGCGGATCCGGCAGACCATTGCCCGCCGCATGGTCGAGTCCCTGGACACGTCCGCCCAGCTGACGCAGGTCCACGAAGTGGACATGACCCGCATTGCTGCCCTGCGCCAGCAGGCCAAGGCCGGATTCAAGGCACAGAACGGCGCCAACCTGACCTTCCTGCCATTCATCGCCAAGGCTGTTGTCGAGGCGCTGAAGCAGCACCCGGTACTCAACGCGGCCTACGACTCCGAAAAGCAGGAGATCACCTACCACGACGCCGAGCACCTGGCGATTGCGGTGGATACCGACAAGGGCCTGCTGGTTCCGGTCATCAACGACGCCGGTGACCTGAACATCGCCGGCCTGGCCAAGCGCATCGCCGACGTCGGGGCCCGTACCCGCAGCAACAAGATCGGCCCGGATGAGCTTTCCGGCGGAACGTTCACCATCACCAACATCGGCAGTGTCGGAGCGCTCTTCGATACCCCGATCATCAACCAGCCCCAGGTCGGCATCCTGGGCACGGGCGCAATCGTCAAGCGTCCGGTGGTCCGCACCGATGAGGACGGCAATGACACCATTGCCATCCGCTCGATGATGTACCTCTCGCTCACGTACGACCACCGCCTGGTGGACGGCGCCGACGCCGGCCGGTTCCTGCAGACCCTGCGGGCACGGCTGGAAGAAGGCAGCTTCGAGGCCGATCTGGGCCTCTAAGCCAGCGGCCGGCGGCGGGTGTCTCCCTAACGGGGGCACCCGCCGTCGTCGTTAAGCCGACGGGATGCACCTGTTCTACCCGTTGTAGAATAGTTACCCCCGAAAATTACACTCCCCTGACAGAGTGTCGGTAAGATCGAAGCATGGACTTCCTTCACAACTTCCTTGTTTTCCTCCACATCCTTGGTGCCGCCATGATCGTTGGTATCTGGATCGCCAGGATCAAGAACCCGACCGTTATGCCCGGCCAGTTCCACGCTTCGCTGCTGCAGCTGATCACCGGCCTGGCGCTGGTGGGCATGGGCGAGATGGCCGATTACGACATGAACCACCTTAAGATCGGCGTCAAGCTGCTCATCACCCTGGTCATCGCCGTCCTGGCCTTCATCGGCCAGCGCAAGTACAAGAAGGACGAGCCCGTTTCCCGCACCCTGGCGAACAGCGTCGGCATCCTGGCCGTCGTGAACATCGCCGTGGCGACCATGTGGTAACTGCCGCTTCTCCGGCGGTCCAGCGGTAAGCCCAGTTCCTCCCCTTCCGGATCCGGAAGGGGAGGAACTTTTTTTATGTCCCCTGCCGGGGTCTGGCCCCCACCGACATGAACTGCAAGGATGGGCGGCAGCGCCGGGAACACCGGCCCTGGCCCATCCCGTCATAAGGAGCTTCCATGGCTACTGTCCGCTCAGCCCACACCGTCTGGCACGGCGATCTGTTCAACGGTGAGGGTCAAGTCACCCTCGATTCGTCGAAGCTGGGCACCTACGACGTCACCTGGAAAGCACGGGCAGAGGACGCCGGCGGACGGACCAGTCCGGAAGAACTGATCGCTGCTGCGCACTCGGCCTGCTTTTCGATGGCCTTCAGCCTTGCCCTGGCGGAAGCCGGCAAGACTGCCGAACGCATCCAGACCTCAGCGGAAGTGACGTTTGTGCCCGGTACCGGGATTACGGGCAGCCATCTGCGGGTCTCCGCGGTGGTTCCAGGCCTCACGGCCGAAGAGTTCACCGACATCGCCGAGTCCGCCAAGACCGACTGCCCCGTCTCCCAGGCGCTGACCGGCATCAAGATCACCATGGACGCTTCGCTGGAGGCCTAGGCGCCCCTTCTGTGCCCAAGTAACGCCGGGGGTATCCAGCCAGCCATCCGGTTCGCGCCGGTAACGAAAGAGGACCCCTTCCCGACGGAGTAGCTCCACCGGGAAGGGGTCCTCTTTGCTGCACGGAAGACCGGTCAGGACTTCGCTGCGGTGTCCTGCGGACGCGGGGGAAGCGGCGCGGGGCGCAGGCTGGGGTAGCCTTCCCGGGCCGGCGGCTGGTCGGTGGGGATTTCGGAGAGCATCTCCTTGAGAATCCCCACCCCGTGTTCGAGCTGCGGGTCCTCCCCGGCCGCGTAGGCGTGGGGTGGGTACGGAACTTCGATGTCCGGCTCCACGCCGCGGTTTTCGACGCCGAAGCCGATGCCGCCGGTGAACCAGTACGCGTACCGCGGCTGTGTGACTCCGGTGCCGTCCGCCAGTGCGAACCGGCCGTCGATGCCGACGACGCCGCCCCAGGTCCGGGTGCCGATGACCGGGCCGATGCCGCGCAGCTTGGCGACCTGGGTGACGATGTCGCCGTCGGATCCCGCGAATTCATCCGCCAGGATCACCACGGGACCGCGTGGGGACTGCGCCGGGTAGGTGCCCGGCTGCTCGCCGCGAGGCAGGCTCCATGCGGTGACCTTGCGGCCGATCAGCTCGGCCACCAGCTGGGACGTATGCCCGCCGCGGTTGTGCCGGACATCGATGATCAGGGCATCCTTCGCCGCTTCACTGTCCAGGTCCCGGTGCAGCTGGGCCCAGCCGCTGGCGACCATATCCGGAATGTGCAGGTAGCCGAAAGTACCGTCCGAAGCGCTGCGGACCGCCCTGCGGTTGCCGTTGACCCAGTTCTGGTAGCGCAGCCGTTCCTCGCTTCGCAGCGGCACGACGGCGATCCGGCGCTGCTGCGGGGCGGCACCCTCCTCCGGGCGGACAACGGTTAGCTCGACAACACGTCCGGCAGCACCCACCAGAAGAGCGGCCGGTCCCTTATCCGCGGGAACCGGCAGCCCATCCACGGCAGCAATGACGTCTCCGGGGCGGACATCGGCTCCCGGCGCACTAAGCGGTGAGATGGCCTGGGGATCCGAGGACTCCGGGTCCAGGATCCGCACTACTTCCCAGCCCCCGGGGCTGGACCGCAGGTCAGCGCCCAGGAAGCCCTGGGCTCCGGCGCCTTGTTCGGCGACGCCAGCCGGCGTCACGTACGCGTGGGAGGTGCCAAGTTCACCGTGCAGTTCCCACAGCAGGTCAACCAGGTCATCATGGGAGCCAAGGTTTTCAACCAGCGGCCGGTAGCGGGCGTGCACCCCGTCCCAGTCGAGGCCACCCATGTCAGGAGTCCAGAAGAAGTCCCGCTGCAGCCGCCAGGCTTCGTCGAAAGCCTGTCCCCAGACCTTGGCCGGTTCCAGGAGCACCCGGATGCGGGCAAGGTCCACGGTGATGCTCTCCGCCGAGTCCTCGTCGGCACGTGCAGCCGCGGGAACTGCCCGCAGGCGGTGCTCGTGCCGCAGCAGCACAGTGCTGCCGTCACCGCTGAGCTCGTAGTCCTCCAGCGCCGGGACCAGCACTGAGACATCCTTTTTCCCAAGGTCGAAGCGTTCCAGCCGTTTGCTCGGGGCCCGGTCGCCGGAGGTGGCTCGGCCGTCGCCGGTCACGCCGAAGACATCCTCGGCGAGCCACAGCAGGGCGCCGTCGGCTGCGCGCAGCTTTGAATAGCGTCCCTGCGGAACGGGTACGGCGATGATGCGCTCGGCCAAACGATCCAGGTCGACGCTCACCTCGGGTGCATCGCCGCTGCCTTCATCGGTGTCGTCCGCTTCGGCGCCGTCCTCCGGCTGCGGCGGCTCGACGGCGTGGGCAGCCGGCCCGAACGGCGAAGGGGTCGACGCCGCCAGCGCCACCATAAAGGGCTTGGTGGAGGTGGGGAAGCCGAGGTCGAAGCCATGCGTGTCATAGACCGGATCGAAGCTGCGTTCCGACAGGAATGCCAGGAAGCGGCCATCCGGGGTGAAGGAAGGACTGTGGTCGTGGAACCGGCCGTCAGTCATTTCCTGGATCGCCGGCGCGGAACCCGTGGTTTCCCGCAGCCGGATCCGGGCACGGGCACCCTCGCCGACCACGCGTTCAGCCCAGGCCAGCCAGCGGGAGTCCGGGCTGAACGCGAGATCGTCGACGGCGCCGTGTCCCTCGTCGGCAACGAGGGAGAGTGCCTTCGCTTCAACGTCGAGCAGGTAGACCTGGCCTTTTTCGGTGGCCACGGCCACCAGTTTCCCGTCCGGGCTGGGAAGCAGCTCGGCGGTGCGGGTCGGAGAATCGAAGGCGATCCTGACCATGCCGGTTTCCGCGGCCGTGTCCTGTGATGCCAGGACGGATTCGGAGACTCCGGCGCCGCTGACCGGAGAAAGGGCCGCGTCGATCGTTCCGGTCTTTGCGGCCGTTCCGGGGGCTGCCGCTGCTGCCGGGGGCACGGCGGGTGCGCGGTTTCCCGACGCCGAGACCGGCTTGGGCAGCTCGGGCTGTCCGGACCGCTCGGGCTGCTCCGGTGCGGCGGCCGGGACCGGAGGCGCCGCGGGGGCCGGGGCTTGGTTGCCGGCCGGCAGGGAGGCGAAGACGTCCTTGATAAACAGTGCTTCTTCGTTGCCCGGATCCGCGACGAAGACGGCACGGCCGCCGGGCAGCGGACGGCCGAGGCGCGCCCGCACCCCCGCGGTCGCTTCGATGACCCGGGAGGGGCCGTCCTTGTGCGTGAGCCAGTGGAGCGTTCCGTGGCTTTCGACGACACTGGACTTTCCCGCCGATTCCGGCATGGCTGCATTCAGGTACCGGGCAGCGTTCAGGGGGCGGGGGCGGCGTCCGGTGCCCGCGGAGCCGAGGCTGATATCGATTCTGACCGGATCCGAGTCCAGGTCCGCCATGAGCCAGAGTTTCCCGGCCGATTCGAAAACGATGCGGGTTCCGTCGCTGGAAGGATGCCGCACATAGAAATCCGAGAAATCGGTATGGCGGCGCAGGTCGGTGCCCTGGGGCGTCACCGAATAGATGTTCCCGTAACCTTCGTGGTCGGAGAAGAACGCGATTCTGCCCTGGACCCACATCGGATACGCCAGGTTGCCGTCAAGTTCAGGCACCAGGCGGGTGAACTCACCGTTGCCGTCGGCGTCGATCCAGAGCTTCCCGGCCGTTCCGCCGCGGTAACGCTTCCAGCGGGCCGGTTCCCGACTCAGGACCGAACCGATGACCAGCGGGCGTTCGTCGCCCAGCGCCGGGCCTTCGGCGAGCGTGTCCAGCGGACCGTAGGGCAGGCGGACCGGCGAAGAACCATCCAGGGGCACCTCATACGCCCACCGGAGCCGGAAATCCTCAAACTCAAAGGGGCTGGTGGCGATGATCTTCCCGGACGGGCTGAAGCCGCGCACGCGCGTGGTCTGGTTGCCCCAGAACGTGAGCTGGCGGAAATCCCCGCCCTCCGTGTCAGCGGTAACCACTTCCGGAGCGCCGCCCTGGACAACCGTCCAGGCAAGCCGTGACCCGTCAGGCGAGAAAACCGGGTTCCGGGCGGGCAGCTGCAGGGAGGAAACACGCCAGGCCCTGCCGCCGGAAAGCGGCGCAACCCAGACGTCGTCTTCGGCCACAAACGCAACGCGGTCGCCGTGGAGGTCGGGATAGCGGAGGTAAGGAGTTGAACTCATACCCTGATCCTATCTTTGTGCCCTCCCGCCCCGCTCAAGCCCCGCCGCTGCCGGAAGTACCCTTGCGATCCGCCATCCCTCGCTGGTTCGGACCACTTCGAGGATGAGTTCCTGCCGCCCGGCAGCACCTGACGCAGCCGCCGGGGTCCCGTCCGCCCGAATCTGGGCAAAGGCGGAACTCTCCGCGGTGACGGCCACCTGCTCCCCCGCCACCTGGTCCCCGGGCTCCGGGCCAGGGACGGGGCCAGCGCCGGGGCCAAGCCGCTGCGCCCGGACTACCTCCACGCTCAGCCCCGACAGCCGCTCTCCCTGTCGGTGCAGCAGTTCCACCTGGGCAAGATCTGCCGCGGCAGCGGCGGAATCCGGCCGGTTCACCCAGGCGAGCAGCTCCGGATCCCCGGCGGCATAGGCGCGGGCGCGCAGAGCGGACAGCACCCGTACGGCCGCCACGGGGTC
>NZ_DALZXY010000004.1:49689-77738 GCF_031988865.1 Arthrobacter sp. | reverse complement strand
CCAGCGGCCGGCCCGTCAGCATAAACCAGCCCAGGGCACCCAGGGCATAGACATCCGCTTCCAGACCTGCCCCGCTCACCCTGGAGCCGGCATCGTCCGTGCCGGGCTCCGCCGGCGCGGCAAAGCCCGGGGTTCCCACCGCGCCGTCCCGGCCCTCGCCAAGCATTCTGCCGGTGCCAAAGTCAGCGAGCAGAGGTTTTCCGTACGCGGTGAACAGCACGTTGCCGGGCGAGACGTCGCCGTGTGCTGCACCCTCCGCGTGCAGGCAGGCCAGTGCGCGCGCCACGGCGACCAACACGGTTACTGCCTCGCCCTCGGTGAGTGTTTTCCGGACGGCAACCAGCCGGGCAAGGCTGTCTCCGGGGGCGTATTCCAGCAGCAGACCACGGCCATCGGCCGTGGCTAGGAACCCGTGCACCCCAAGGAGGTTCTCGTGCCCGAAGCGGGACAGGATCGTCAGCTCCCGCCGCAGGTCAAACTCATCGGCTGAGGTATCCGGACGGCTAGGCACTTTCAGGGCGTACCGGGCGCCGTCGGCAGTCCGCTCGACCAGCCACACCCTTGCGGCGCTGCCCTCCCCGAGGAACCTGCCAACCCGCCACCCGGGGTCCGGCACCTCCGGCGGGCGGGCCGTCTGGCCCCACACCCCTTCGGAGTCATCCAGCGGACTCACATACTGGCCGGCATACTGACCCCCATGCGCTCCGGCATACTGTCCGCCTGATTCCCCTGCTGTGTCCATGCCGACAGTTCTAGCGCGGCCAGACGAAACCTGCAGGAGTTATCCACAACCTGCGCAGCCCGTGATGGTTCTCACAGCACCTCAGACTGTGACAGGCGCTACGCTGTCCCGTATGGAGTTGGAGTTTCAGCGCGTTGGCTTTGCCCCGGAATATCTTGGTTACCACGACGGCTGGGAGCTGCAGCGAAGGGTGCATGCAGAGGTGAGCGCAGGCACCCGGCCAGGGACGGTTCTGCTGCTCGAACACCTCCCCGTGTACACCGCCGGACGGCGGACCGAGCCGCACGAGCGGCCTTTCGACGGCACCCCTGTGATCAATGTGGACCGCGGAGGAAAACTGACCTGGCACGGACCGGGCCAACTGGTGGGCTATCCCATTCTGCGCCTGCCCGATCCTGTCCTCGTGGTCGACTACGTCGCGGCGCTGGAGGACGCCCTGACCGCAGTGCTTGCCGATTACGGCATCCGAGGCGAACGCGTCGACGGCAGGTCCGGGGTTTGGGTGCGCGGCAGCGCGGGCCAGCAGGACCGGAAGATTGCGGCCGTTGGTATCCGGGTTGACCACGGCGTCACGATGCACGGATTCGCCCTGAACTGCAGCAATGATCTGGCCCCCTACGCACAGATCATCGCCTGCGGCATCACCGACGCAGGAACCACGTCCATCAGCGCGGAGACCGGAACCGCTGTGGCGCCTGCCGCCGTCGTGGACCAAGTGGAAAATCAGCTCAGGCGCACCCTCGGAAACCTGACAAACGCACCGGCACAGTCCGGCCCCTCATCCCCCGCAGAAACCGGCGCCGCCCGGAAAGAAGGAGTCCTGAAGTGACACTCGCACCCGAAGGCCGCCGCCTCCTGCGTATCGAGCAGCGCAACGTCGCCGTTCCGGTGGAACGCAAGCCGGACTGGATCAAGGCCAAGGTCAATATCGGCCCGGAATACGTCCAGCTCAAGAAGCAGGTGAAGAAGGAAGGCCTGCACACGGTCTGCGAGGAGGCCGGCTGTCCCAATATCTTCGAGTGCTGGGAAGACAAAGAAGCCACCTTCCTCATTGGAGGCTCCGACTGCACCCGGCGCTGTGATTTCTGCCAGATCGATACCGGCAAGCCCTCTCCCCTGGACCGGATGGAACCGCTGAAGGTCGCTCGCTCGGTCCAGTCCATGAACCTGCGCTACGCGACGGTCACCGGCGTCGCCCGTGACGATCTGGAGGATGAAGGCAGCTGGCTGTACGCCGAAACCATCCGCCAGATCCACGCACTCAACCCGGGTACCGGCGTCGAAATCCTCATCCCTGACTTCTCCGGCAAGCCAGAACACATCCAGGCGATCTGCGACGCCGCGCCGGAGGTGTTCGCGCACAACGTGGAAACCGTTCCGCGGCTGTTCAAGCGGATCCGGCCCGCGTTCCGCTACGAACGTTCCCTGGACGTCATTACGCAGGGACAGGACCTGGGCATGGTGACGAAGTCCAATCTGATCCTGGGCATGGGCGAAACCCGGGAGGAGATCTCCGGGGCACTGCGGGACCTGCGCGACGCCGGCTGCGACCTGCTGACCATCACCCAGTACCTGCGGCCCAGCGAACGACACCTCCCGGTGGACCGCTGGGTCAAGCCCGAGGAATTCGTCGAGCTCAGCGAGGAGGCAGGCGAACTGGGATTCCTAGGCGTCATGAGCGGACCGCTGGTGCGCTCCTCCTACCGGGCCGGACGGCTCTGGGCAGGGGCCATGCGTAAAAAGGGCCGCGAGCTCCCGCCCAACCTGGCGCACATCGAAGATTCCGGCACCGCCGCCCAGGAAGCGTCATCCATCTTGGCCCGGCGCTGATCCCACCGGCTTCCCACTGACTTTTTCGCTGGCTTACCCACTGATGCTCCCGCTGAGCATCCTGCTGCAACGCGCGGCCAGGCACCCTTGTCACAGGGAGAAGATGCAGCGCCTCCATCACGTAGAATTGACTTATTATGGCCAACAGCACTGATTCCGACGCATCCAAGGGCGCCCGCCGCGGCCTCTTCTCCCGCAAACCGAAAGCGGAAAAGAAGAACAAGCAGCCCGGCCGCATGAAACAGATCGCCGATGTCTTCAAGATGACGCGGCGCAACGATCCCAGCGTGGTCTGGTGGATGGCTGGTGCCTTCTTCGGCATCATCATCCTCGGCCTGGCCATCGGATTCCTGATCAACAACTGGGTCACGATGCTCATCATCGCGATCCCGCTGGGCCTGCTGGCCGCAGTCTTCATCCTCTCGCGGCGCGCAGAGAAGGCAGCGTTTTCGCAGATTGAAGGCCAGCCGGGTGCCTCCGGCGCGGCCTTGAGCGTCCTGCGCCGCGGCTGGATCCTCGAGGAGCAGCCCGTCGCCGTGAGCCCCCGCACCCAGGACGCCGTGTTCCGTGCGATCGGCCGTCCCGGCATTGTGCTCGTCACCGAAGGGCCCTCCAACCGGGTCCGCGCACTCGTTGACGGTGAGCGCAAGAAGATGAACCGAATCGCGCCGAACGTTCCCGTCCACGTCATCCAGACGGGCCGCGGCGAAGGCCAGGTGCCGCTGCAGAAGGTCGCCAAGAACGTCAAGAAGCTCAAGAAGTCGCTGACCAAGCAGGAAGTCCAGGCCGTGAACAAGCGCCTGTCTGCCCTGGGCCAGCGTCTTCCGATCCCCAAGGGCATCGATCCCTACAAGGCCCGCCCGGACCGCAAGGCCGCACGCGGGCGCTAGCCGGAGACCGCCGGCGTCTCCGGTACTGGTAGCTGAACATCGAAAAAGGGCCCTTCGCTGAAGGGCCCTTTTTCGTGCATGTGCGTGGGCTGACAGGACAAGCGAGTGCGGAACCTGCAGTGCAACGCACTGGCGGGACCGTGCGCTGGGCAGGTATGGGAGCAGGAAGAATGCGGGGGGGGGTGACACAACCGGGCGACGTCGGGACAGCCCGGTGGTCTGGGCTGGCGCCTTTGGGACCTCCGTTTTGGACCCTCCGCTTTGGACCTCCCTGCCAGTTTGGACCTCCCTGCCAGTTTGGGACTTTCCTGCCAGTTTGGGACTTTCCTGCCGCGGCGCCACGGCAGGAAAGTCCCCTACCCTCCGATTTGTCCCAAAGCGAAGGGAAACTGCACGACAACCGGCGCGGGCCGGCGCGGGCGGGCGGCGGCAGGCCCCGGCAGCCTCCTGAACATAGACAAAGGGGGCCCCTCCACTGAGGGGCCCCCTTTGGGAACGTATCTTGTGCGCCAGGATCCTAGCGGCTCCCGTGCCTCACCCGGACCAGGACGGTGTTCATGGCTTTGTCGTGCAGGCCGCGCTGGTCGGCGTCGAAGATCATCGCCGGGATAACCAGGCACAGCAGCAGGGTGCGGACGACGCCGGCCAGGGGCCCAGCCGCGGAGCCGTCCAATTTTTGCACCTGGAGGCTGAAGACCCGGTGGCCGATGCTGTAGCCGAGCAGCCCCACAAGGACGATCTGCTCCGCGGCGAATACCAGGAGGTTGGCCGTTGCGGTCCCACCGAAGAATGCATACGAAATCAGCGACGCCAGCGCCCAGTCAATGATGATGGCACCAAGCCGCGGCGCTACACGGGCAATGGATCCCGGACCGGTCCGGGGGCGGCCCAGCCGGCGTCCGGGCCAGTTTTCGTCATCGGACGGGGGGCCCTGGAGCCATGAACCTAAGCTTCGTCTGTCAACCACCGTTTAAGACTACCGGCTGCTCCAGCCAGCCAGATCCCTGCCGCATGAAGGCGCCAAGTGTGCTCCGGTGACTAGGCACACGCTAGGGTGGAGACAGAGGCCCGGCGTATGTAACGTCGCCGAAACATTGGCGACACGGGCGGGTAATGGGGTCCCCCTAGACTTTTGCTGTTGCCGGATCGTGCAGACCCTGCCGACCGGCGCCTGGACAGGCCCACCGCCCGGGGCTATCCACCCAAACCTGTATAAGGAGCTTAAAACGATGTTCAAGACTGCGGACGAGGTCCTCAAGTTCATCGCTGACGAAGATGTGAAGTTCGTCGACATCCGGTTCACCGACCTGCCCGGCGTGCAGCAGCACTTCAACGTGCCGGCCAAGACCGTCGATGCTGATTTCTTCATCAACGGCCAGCTGTTCGACGGCTCCTCCATCCGCGGCTTCCAGGGCATCGCCGAATCAGACATGCAGTTGATTCCCGACGTGACCACCGCGTTCCTGGACCCCTTCCGCATCGAGAAGACCCTCGCGCTGAACTTCTCCATCGTCAACCCCCGCACCGGCGAGCCGTACCTCCGCGATCCCCGCGGCGTCGCTGAGCGTGCCGAGGCGTACCTTGCCTCCACCGGCATTGCCGACACCGCCTTCTTTGCGGCGGAGGCCGAGTTCTTCGTCTTCGATAACGTCCAGTACGAATCCGCTCCGCAGGGCAGCTTCTACAAGGTTGATTCCATCGAGGCTCCGTGGAACAGCGGCCGCGAGGAAGAGGGCGGCAACCTGGGCAACAAGACTCCCTTCAAGGGTGGCTACTTCCCCGTTGCTCCCGTGGACAAGCAGGCCGACCTGCGCGACGCGATCTGCGTCGAGCTGGACAACGCCGGCCTCGAGGTCGAGCGGGCCCACCACGAAGTGGGTGGCGCCGGCCAGGCGGAAATCAACTACAAGTTCACCACCCTGACGCACGCAGCTGACGACCTGCAGAAGTTCAAGTACATCGTCAAGAACGTTGCCGATGCCTGGGGCAAGTCCGCGACCTTTATGCCGAAGCCGGTCTTCAACGACAACGGCTCCGGCATGCACTGCCACCAGTCGCTGTGGAACGGCGGGGATCCGCTGTTCTACGACGAAAAGGGCTACGCAGGGCTGTCCGACCTGGCCCGCTGGTACATCGGCGGCCTGCTCAAGCACGCCTCCGCCGTCCTGGCCTTCACCAACCCGACGGTGAACTCCTACCGCCGCCTGGTCAAGGGCTTCGAAGCTCCGGTCAACATGGTTTACTCGCAGGGCAACCGCTCGGCCGGTATCCGCATCCCGATCACCGGTTCCAACCCGAAGGCCAAGCGCATCGAGTTCCGCGCTCCGGACCCCTCCTCGAACCCGTACCTCGCCTTCGCTGCTCAGCTGATGGCAGGCCTGGACGGCATCAAGAACCGCATCGAACCCGCGGATCCGATCGACAAGGACCTCTACGAGCTCCCCGCCGAAGAAGCCAAGCACATCCAGAAGGCCCCGGGCTCCCTGGAGGAAGCCCTGGAAGCCCTGGAAGCCGACAACGAGTTCCTGCAGGCAGGCGGCGTGTTCACCCAGGACATGATCGATGCCTGGATCACGTACAAGCGTGAGCAGGAGATCTTCCCGCTGTCGCTGCGCCCGAACCCCTTCGAGTTCGAGCTCTACTACGGCTGCTAGGCCACCACACACGTCAAAGGCCCGTTCGGCTGCCCTCAAGGGCGGTTGTGCGGGCCTTTTTCGTACGAGGAAGCCTTCTCCCGCCCTGAAGGCAGCCACGGACGGCAAACCGGAACGGCAGACCCGATGACGGTTGACCAGCGCTTCGAGCTGGTGAAGGGTTGACGCATGCCCGAGACAACCGCTTCCCTGCAGCGCTCTCTGCAGGATCAAGTCGACGCCGACTGGTGCCCCGGCCTGGTCGCCGGCGTCCGGATCGGCGGCCGGACGGAGGTCCTGGCGCTGGGAACCTACGGGTTTGAGGACTCCCAGCCCATGGAGGCCCAGACGCCGTTCCGGATCTCCTCCCTCAGCAAGCTGGTAGGTGGTGCCCTGGCGCTAACCCTGGTGGCGGATGGGACGCTGGAACTGGACGACGACGTCGCCCGCTGGCTTCCCGAGCTGGCAGGACTGCGTGTCCTGGCAGCCCCTGACGCCCCGCTGAACAGCACGGTTCCGGCCCATGGCACGGTCACCCTGCGGCATCTGCTGACCTTCACGGCGGGGTTCGGGATCGACTTTGGTGCCACCTCCTACACCACGGCCACCCGGGACTTCCTCTGGGGACCGAATCCACCCGCGATGAGCCCGGACGAGTACATGGCGCGCCTGGGCGCTCTGCCGCTGGCCGCGCAGCCGGGTGAACGATGGATGTATCACGCTGGTGCGGACGTGCTCTCAGTCCTGCTGGCCCGGGCGTCAGGACGGTCGGTGGGAGCGCTGCTGGCCGAACGGATCACCGGGCCGCTGGGCCTGGCCGGGACAGGTTTTCCGATGGGCGGAGACCATCTCCCTGCCATCTACGAATTTTCGGAGAACGCATTAGTGGAAGCCGCGTCCTACCGGGATGCCTTCACCGCTCCCCCGCTCTTCGAATCACTGGCCGGCGGGCTGCTCTCCACGGTCCCGGACTATCTGGCCTTCCTGGCGGCCCTGGCCGACGACGTCCTGCTCCCGCCCGAGCTGCGCGGGCAGATGACTTCAGACCAGCTCAGCGGGGGCCAGCGCGCCGGCTTCGCCGAGCTCTCCGGCCCGGACGAGTCCTGGGGCTACCTGACCTCAGTACAAACCGGTGCCGGAGCCGAATGGTCCGAGCCGGCATGTGGGGGTGGGCCGGCGGCTCCGGGACCTGCGCCGCGGTGTATCCCGACGGAGACATCGGCGTCCTCTTCACCCAACGGTTCCTCACCGGTCCGACAGACGGCTTTGACTACTTCTGGGAGCCCTTCGGCGCCATGCGCGCGGCGCGGCGCCGGTAAAACAGGTACGACGGCGGTGCGGCGCCGGCCTCATGGGACCGGGCACCGCACCGCCGTCGTGCGCTGTTTCTGTGAAGTTCTAGAGGACCTTGGCCAGGAAGTCCTGAAGGCGCGGGGACTCCGGGTTGTCGAAGAGCGCTTCGGGGGCGTTTTCCTCCACGATGTGACCGTCGGCCATAAAGATCACCCGGTCAGCGACTTCGCGGGCGAAGCCCATCTCATGGGTGACAACAACCATGGTCATGCCTTCCTTGGCCAGGTCACGGATGACCTGCAGGACCTCGCCGACCATTTCGGGGTCCAGGGCGGAGGTGGCTTCGTCGAACAGCATCACGTCCGGTTTCATGGCCAGTGCACGGGCAATTGCCACGCGCTGTTTCTGGCCGCCGGAGAGCTGTGCCGGGCGGGCGTCCGCCTTGTCGGCCAGGCCCACGCGTTCCAGCAGGGCCAGGGCGTTCTGCCGCACTTCGGCCTTGGAACCCTTCTTCAGCTCGACGGGCGCAAGCATGATGTTCTGCAGCACGCTCATGTGCGGGAAGAGGTTGAAGTGCTGGAACACCATCCCGATCTGCTGGCGGACCTTGTTGAGGTCAACCTTCGGATCGGTGAGGTCGGTCCCGTCCACCACCACTTTGCCGGCGGTGATGTCTTCGAGCTTGTTCAGGCAGCGCAGGAACGTGGATTTGCCGGAGCCTGAGGGGCCGATCACGCAGACGACTTCGCCCTCGGCGATGGATACGTCCAGGCCCTTGAGGACCTCGTTGGATCCGTAGGACTTGCGCAGCCCGATGGTTTGAATCTTGGTCACTTGTTGAACCTCTTATCCAGGACGTCCGCGAGCTTGGTCAGCAGCGTGATGACGATGAAGTACAGGGCCGCGACAATCAGCAGCACCTCGGCGGTACGGAAGTTCACCGCGTAGATCTGCTGTGCCTGGTAGGTCAGTTCGGCGAAGCCGATGACCGCCAGCAGCGAGGTGTCCTTCAGGGTGATGACGAACTGGTTGATGAACGAGGGCGTCATGATCTTGATGGCCTGCGGAATGATGACCTTCTGCATGGTCTTGCCGTAGCCCAGGCCGAGGCTCCGGGCGGCTTCCATCTGGCCGGGATCCACGGACTGGATGCCGCCGCGGACGATTTCCGTCATGTAGGCGCCGGCGTTCAGGCTCAGCGTCAGCACACCGGCGGTCAGCACGTCGACCGGCTGGCCGATGAGCTGCGGGAGACCGAAGTAGAAGAAGAAGGCCTGCACCAGCACCGGGGTGCCGCGGAAAATGCTCACGTAGGTGGTGGCGATGCCGCGCAGCACAATCTTGGAGCTGACCTTGAAGAAGCCGAAGATGACGCCGAGGATCAGCGCGAAGAACAGCGAAAGCGCGGTGGCCAGCAGGGTTAGGCCGAGGCCCTTGGCGAAGGCCGGAGCGTTGTCCGTGACCAGGGACCAGAAGCTGGAATCTGCGGCGCCGGCATCCAGGTAGCGGTCCAGGATTTCGTCGTACTCGCCGCTCTCCTGGAGGTTGGCCAGCCCGGTGTTGAAGGCTTCGAGGAGTTCCGGGTTGGTGCCGGCATTCACGGCGAATCCGTAGGAGGATCCGGCTTCCTTATCGGTCACGGTCTTCAGTCCGTTGCCGGACTTCACGCCGTAGGCCAGCACCGGGTAGTCGTCGAAGACGGCTACGGAGGAGCCTGCTTTGACGTCGTCGTACATCTGCGCAGACTGGGCGAAGGCGATGACGTCGAAGCCGTACTGGTCCTTGACGGACTCGGCAAAGGCCTGGCCTTCGGTACCGGTCTTGACCGCTACGCGCTTGCCTTCGAGGTCCTCGTAGCCGGAGATGTCGTTGTTGTTTTCCGCAACGGCCATCTGGATGCCGGATTCAAAGTAAGGATCGGAGAAATCGAACACCTGCTGGCGTTCGTCCGTGATGGACATTCCGGCGATCACGCCGTCGACCTGGTTGGACTGCAGCGCCTGCAGTGCGGCGTCGAAGCCCAGGGACCGGATTTCGACCGTGAAGCCCTGATCTTCGGCGATGGCGTTGATCAGGTCCATGTCGATGCCGACGAGTTCACCGTTCTCACGGAACTCGAAGGGAGCGAAGGTAGTGTCCGTACCAATCGTGTAGCTCTGTCCCGCCGCTCCGCCCGATTCCGGTGTGGTGGCTGCGAAGGCACCAGAGGCCGGGATCCCAAGGAGCAGCGCCAAGGCCGCCAGCAGGGTGGTGAGGGGTACCGCGAGTGATGCGGGGCCTTTCAGCGCCCGTTTGCCACTGTGCAAAGTAAACGTCTCCTAGCTAATGGTTCGCGGCGATGCACAGAGCAAACGCCATCGAAAAGACTACTAGGAATGCGGGCACCCAAATGACAACGGGGTGGCTGCTCAGTCCTCTTCGAGGCCGTAGCCGTAGAAGTACCGCTCGAAGACGCCGCGGGCGCGGCGGGTCAGCCGCAGATAATCCTCCTCCAAAACCCCGCCCTGGCCTGCGGCGTAACCGCACCAGCGGGCCACGGCCTCGAGCTCGCGGCGCGAGGAGGGAAGCACGTCTGCGTTCCGGCCACCGCGGATTACGTTTGCACAACGGATCCGGCTGGCCAGCAGCCAGCTCTCCCGGAGAATCTCCGTGTCAGCATCCGGGAGGAACCCAGCGTCGCCGATCGCGTCGAGCGCCGGGAGCGTTGCCGTGGTGCGCAGCGCCGGATAGGAACGGGCATGGCGCAGCTGTAGGAGCTGGACCAGCCATTCGACGTCGCTGAGTCCTCCACGGCCCAGCTTGATGTGCCGGGAGGAGTCAGCCCCGCGCGGCAGCCGCTCGGACTCGACCCGCGCCTTGACCCGGCGGATTTCCCGGACATCAACGGCGTCCAGCGACTCGGGATAGCGGATCGGATCGATCAGCGAGATGAAGTCGTCCGCGAGCCGGTCGTCCCCGGCCATGGGCCTCGCCCGCAGCAGGGCCTGGGCCTCCCAGGCCAGTGACCAGCGCTCGTAGTACCCGCGGTAGGAGTCAAGGGTGCGCACCATCGGGCCCTGCCGACCCTCGGGCCGCAGGCCGGCGTCGAGCTCCAGCACCCGTTCGGCCAGGACGGCAGGCTTGCAGGGCTGCTGCAGCAGGGCCGAGATCCGTCCAACAATCCGCTCGGCCTGCCGCTGCGCTGCCTGCGCGTCGGCGCCGGTCAGCGGCCGGTGGACGTAGAGCACGTCGGCATCGGAGCCGTAGCCGATCTCCCGCCCGCCCTGCCGGCCCATGGCGATCACCAGCACGTCCGTGAGCTGTTCTTCGCCGGCGTACACCTCGTTTTCCGCCGCATGCAAAGTACCCAGCACGGCTGCGCGGTCGTTGTCCGACAGTGCCCGGCCGACTTCCTCCTGGGTGAGCAGGCCGGCGCTGTCCGCCAGGGCGATGCGGAGCATTTCGCGACGGCGGATCAGCCGGATGAGCCGCACGGCCTCTTCGGGCCGGGGATGCCGGGACATCTTGGCCCGGATCTCCTGCCACAGTGCTTCAAAGCCCACGGGTGCCAGGTCCTTGTCCGTGCCCAGCCACGCGGTGGATTCCGGCGAGACTTCAAGCAGGTCGCTGATGAACCGGCTGGAGGAGAGGATGTGGCACAGCCGTTCCCCGGCGGCGGAGGAATCCCGGAGCATGCCCAGGTACCAGTGGCTGTCCCCCAGCGCTTCGCTCAACCGGCGGAAGCCGAGGAGCCCGGCGTCAGGATCAACGCCGTCGGCAAGCCAGGCCAGCAGCACCGGCAGCAGCTGCCGCTGGAGCGCAGCCCGGCGGCTGATCCCCTTGGTCAGTGCCTCGATGTGCCGCATGGCGCCCTGGGGATCGACGTAGCCCAGCGCCGCAAGCCTCGCCTGAGCGGCCTCAGGGGTGAGCCGGACCTCGTCTTCCGAGAGGTTCGACGCCGTGTTCAGCAGCGGGCGGTAGAAGATGCTCTCATGCAGACGGCGAACCAGCCGCTTGGTCCGCTGCCAGGTAGTCAGCAGGCGCTCCGCGCTCGGCCGGACCAGGTCCAGGGAACCTGCGGAGGACTTGGACAGGGCCCGCAGGGCGCTTTCCGCTTCCGGCATGAGGTGGGTCCGGCGCATGTGCACCAACTGGATGCGGTGTTCCAGGACCCGGAGGTAACGGTAGGCGGCGTCCAGGTCCGCGGCGTCGCCCCGGCCGATGTAGCCGCCTTCGCTCAGTGCCGCGATGGCGGAGGTGGTGGTCCGTACGCGGAGCGTCTCGTCAACCCGGCCATGGACCAGCTGGAGGAGCTGGACAGTGAACTCCACGTCCCGCAGCCCGCCGGGGCCGAGCTTGATCTGGCGTGCTTCCTCGTGGGCGGGAATGTTCTCCGTTACCCGGCGCCTCATGGACTGGACGGACTCCACGAAACCTTCGCGCTCCGAGCTCGACCAGATCAGCGGCGCGATGGCATCTTCGTAGCGCCGGCCCAGGTCCGGATCGCCGGCGATGGCGCGGGCTTTCAGCAGTGCCTGGAACTCCCAGGTATGCGCCCAGCGCCCGTAATAGTGCAGATGCGAATCCAGGGTCCGGACCAGCGGCCCGTCCTTGCCCTCCGGCCGCAGGTTCGCGTCCACGTCCCAGAGCCCCGGTTCCGGTGCCGCGGCGTTGATGGCGCGGGAAATCCCTGCGGCCATCGCCGTGCCGATCCGGTTGGCGAGGGTCTCGTCGGTTCCCGGTGCGTCGATCACGTAAATCACGTCGACGTCGGAAATGTAGTTTAGTTCGCTGGCACCGCACTTACCCATGCCGATCACGGCCAGGCGCACCGCGGCTATGTCGGCCGGTTCGTAGGACTCCGCCAGCTCGGCCCGGGAGATGGCAAGGGCAGCTTCCAGGGCAGCAGCAGCCAGGTCCGCCAGTTCCCTGCCGACTGCGGGCATGGTGTCCTCCGGCGACGCGGCGCCCAGGTCGCGGACTGCCAGGTCCAACAGGTGGCGGCGGTACCGTGTCCGCAGCTGGACGTAGGCTTCGGGGCCCGTGAGTCCGGCCACCGGATTCGGGCCGGTGCCGGCACGGACGGATTCCAGCAGCGAAGTGCGCAGGTTCCGGGACGGAACCTGCGCGGGTTCGGCCCGCAGATCAGCCGCCAGCAGGTCCGCGTTCTCCGGATGCCTCATCACATATTCGGCCAGGGCCTCGGAGGCTCCGAGCACCCGGAACAGGGCCTCGCTCCGGTCCGTTCCGGCGTTTACGAGTTCCCCCAGCGAGGGGACGCGGCTCAGCAGCCGGACCAGGGACTGGAGTGCCATGTCCGGGTTTGCCGCCCGGAGAAAGCCGCCGAACAGCGCTTCCTCGTCGATCCCTGAGAGTTCGGGAGCACCGAGGAACCGTTCGCTCTTCTCCAGATCGGTGAATCCGGCGGCGATCAGGCGTCTGGTCAGGCTCATCGGTGGTGCTTTCGCTAGAGGATGCTCAGGTTCTTCTTGAGCTCGAAGGCGGTGACCTGCTGGCGGTACTCGTTCCAGTCCGCCTGCTTGTTGCGCAGGAAGTTCTCGAAGACCTGCTCACCGAGGATGTCGGCCACCAGCTCTGAGTCCTCCATCACGCGGATGGCGTCGTGGAGGCTGGAGGGCAGCGGCGAGTGGCCCATGGCCCGCCGCTCGGCCGCGCTCAGCGACTCGATATCGTCTTCGGCACCCGGCGGAAGGTCGTAGCCTTCCTCGATGCCCTTCAGGCCGGCGCCGAGCAGTACGGCGTAGGAGAGGTACGGGTTGGCAGCGGAATCGATGCCGCGGTATTCGATCCTCGCGGACTGCCCCTTGCCCGGCTTGTACAGCGGGACCCGCAGCAGGGCGGACCGGTTGTTGTGCCCCCAGGAGAGGTAGCTGGGCGCCTCGCCGCCGCCCCAGAGCCGTTTGTAGGAGTTCACGAACTGGTTGGTCACCGCCGTGAATTCCGGCGCATGGCGCAGGATGCCGGCCATGAACTGGCGGGCTGTGGAGGACAGCTGGAATTCGGCTCCGGCTTCGAAGAAGGCATTGGAATCGCCCTCGAACAGGGAGAAATGGGTATGCATGCCGGAGCCGGGGTGGTCGGTAAACGGCTTCGGCATAAACGTGGCGTAGCAGTCCGTCATCAGCGCGACTTCCTTGACCACGGTCCGGAACGTCATGATGTTGTCCGCGGTCTGCAGCGCGTCGGCGTAGCGCAGGTCGATCTCATTCTGGCCGGGGCCGGCCTCATGGTGGCTGAATTCCACGGAGATGCCCACAGCCTCGAGCATGGAAACTGCCGTGCGGCGGAAATCCTGGGCCACACCGCCGGGAACGTGGTCAAAGTAGCCTGCCTGGTCCACCGG
Organism: Arthrobacter sp.; assembly: GCF_031988865.1. Lineage (NCBI taxonomy): Bacteria > Bacillati > Actinomycetota > Actinomycetes > Micrococcales > Micrococcaceae > Arthrobacter > Arthrobacter sp. The sequence goes on along the minus strand of NZ_DALZXY010000004.1, from coordinate 64,007 downwards.
GACCGGTTCGCCGTTGGGCCCGGGCTGGTCCGACTTCAGCAGGTAGAACTCGATTTCCGGGTGGGTGTAGCAGGTGAAGCCCATGTCCGCGGCCTTGGCCAGCTGCCGCTTGAGGACGTTCCGGGGATCAGCGGCGGAGGGCTGGCCGTCCGGGGTGAGGATGTCGCAGAACATCCGGGAGGTCTGCTCCTCGTCGCCGCGCCAGGGCAGGATCTGGAAGGTGGAGGGATCCGGCTGCGCCAGCATGTCGGACTCGAACACCCGGGCCAGTCCTTCGATCGAGGAGCCGTCGAACCCCAGGCCTTCCTCAAAAGCACCTTCGACTTCCGCCGGCGCCAGGGCCACTGACTTCATGGACCCCACGACGTCGGTGAACCACAGCCGGACGAACCGCACGTCGCGCTCTTCGATCGTCCGCAGAACGAATTCCTGCTGGCGGTTCATGCCTTACCTCTTTCGCTGGGGTGTCGCTGGCCTGCAATTTACTCTACCCAGCCGGGGGCCGTTTTCCGGCCCTTCACCGATGGTGTGGCCCGGACATTACGTACCGTAAGAAAAGCCTGCGCGGTCCAAGGTTTAGTAGGCTCAAGGCATGACCAGCGCTGAACAACCCAACCCGTACGGTAGCGACAAGGCTCAGCCCCCTGTCCCGCCAAAACGCGTACGGATCTCTTACCTCCAGCAGCTCAAGGACAGCGGAGGAAAATTCGCCATGCTTACTGCTTATGACCAGTACACCGCCGAGATCTTCGACGAGGCAGGCATCGAGACGCTGCTCATCGGTGATTCCGCAGCGAACAACGTGATGGGGCACGAGACGACGCTTCCAATCACGCTGGACGAGATGATCGTGTTCGCCAAATCTGTCTCCGCCGGAACCAGACGCGCCCTCATCGTTGGCGATCTGCCGTTCGGGTCCTACGAAGTTTCCCCGGGACAGGCCATTGAGTCCTCGGTCCGGCTGATGAAGGAAGCCGGCGTGCAGGCAGTCAAGATGGAAGGCGGCGCGCACTACGCCGGGCATGTCAAAGCGATGACTGCTGCCGGAATCCCGGTCATGGCGCACATTGGTTTCACTCCCCAGAGCGAGCACGCCCTCGGCGGCTACCGGGTGCAGGGACGCGGAGATACCGGCCAGGCCATCGTGGACGATGCCGTCGCGCTCGTGGAGGCAGGCGCGTTCTGTGTCCTGATGGAAATGGTTCCGGCGGAAGTGGCGGCAGCCGTGGACGCCGCGGTTCCGGTTCCGACCATCGGTATCGGTGCGGGGAATGCCACTACCGGCCAGGTACTGGTCTGGCAGGACATGGCCGGTTTGCGCGGCGGCAAGGCCCCCCGCTTCGTCAAGGCGTATGCCGACGTCCGGACCGTACTTTCAGATGCTGCCCGTGAATTCGCCGACGAGGTGCGCAGCGGCACCTTCCCGGGCCCGGAGCACAGCTTCTAGGCCGGGGCCGCTGCCCGAGGCGGCCGGCCGGGCCCAGGAGCCCGGACTTAGGCCTCGTCCTGCTTGTCCCAGGCCTCGTTGCGGGCCTTGACCTTCTGCAGGGCGAGCTCGGCCTCTTCCCGTGTCGTGTAGGGGCCGATCAGCTTCGTCCAGTCCGACTGCGGACCAACCTCGACTTCATGGGTCTGCACGTTGAACCAGTACTCGGCCATGGGCCCTCCTCTGTTAGGCGCCTGTGCGCCGTTTTGGGGGCCGGACGGCGTACATTGTCCGGCCCATGCGGCAGCACGAAGCGCTGGCGATAAGATCGATACTATGCCCCAGAATATTGCCATTGCACCTCTTGGCCGCCTGCAACCGGGAACTGTCGGCCCCCGTCGCCCCGTTCCGGCGTCGATCCCCCGCCCGGAGTATGTCGACAAGGAAGCACCGGCCAAGTTCACCGGGTCCGAGGTCAAGACGGCGGAGACCATCGAGAAGATCCGCATCGCCAGCCGGATTGCAGCCCAGGCCATCGTGGAGGTGGGCAACCACATCAAGCCCGGCGTCACCACCGACGAACTGGACGCCGTCGCCCACGAGTTCCTGCTGGATAACCGGGCTTACCCCTCGACGCTGGGCTACCGGCACTTCCCCAAGTCGATCTGCACGTCCGTCAACGAGGTAATCTGCCACGGCATCCCCGACACGACGGTGCTCGAAGACGGGGACATCGTCAATGTGGACATCACCGCCTTCATCAACGGCGTGCACGGCGACACGAACTTCACCTTCCTGGTCGGAGACGTGGACGAGGAATCCCGGCTCCTGGTCGAGCGGACGGCAGAGTCCCTCCGCCGGGCTATTAAGGCAGTAATGCCGGGCCGCGAAATCAACGTCATCGGCCGGACGATCGAGTCCTATGCCAAGCGGTTCGGTTACGGCGTGGTGCGCGACTTCACCGGCCACGGAGTAGGTGAAGCCTTCCACACCGGCCTCATCATTCCGCACTACGACGCCGCTCCCGCCTACAGCCGGCTCATCGAAACCGGAATGGTGTTTACCATTGAACCAATGCTCACTCTCGGGACCGTTGAGTGGGACATGTGGGACGACAACTGGACCGTTCTTACGAAGGACCGGAAGCGCACCGCCCAGTTCGAACACACGCTGCTTGTCACGGACAGCGGCGCGGAAATCCTGACCCTGCCGTAGCGCTACCCCGAGCACTGGAGAACCATGGCCAAGAAGCACAAGAGCAAGCACGACGCCGTCATCGGCATCGACATCGGCGGCACTGGGATCAAGGGGGGAATCGTTGATCTTGCCAAGGGTAAGCTCCTCGGTGACCGCTTCCGCATCGCCACTCCCCAGCCGGCCACCCCGGAGGCCGTTGCTGGCGTCGTCGGCCAGATCGTTGCCGAACTCTCCTCCCGCGCTGATGGGCCCGGGACAGATGTGCCCGTTGGTGTCACTTTCCCCGCGATCATCCAGCACGGCATCGCCCGCTCGGCAGCCAACGTGGACAAAAGCTGGGTGGATACCGACGTCGATGCCCTGCTCACCAAGGCCCTGAACCGCGAGGTCCAGGTCATGAACGACGCCGATGCCGCCGGTCTGGCCGAAGCCCGCTACGGCGCCGGCCGGGGCATCAAGGGATCGGTCCTGGTCATCACGCTGGGCACCGGCATCGGGTCGGCGCTGATCCACAACGGCGTGCTCGTGCCGAACGCCGAACTTGGCCATCTGGAAATCGACGGTTTTGACGCGGAGACCCGGGCCTCAGCTTCGGCGCGCGAGCGGGACGATCTTTCCTGGGAGGAATACGCCAAGCGCCTGCAGCGGTATTTCTCCCATGTGGAGTTCCTCTTCTCCCCCGACCTCTTTGTGATCGGCGGCGGCATCTCCAAGCGCAGCGAGGATTTCCTGCCGATGCTGGACCTGCGCACGCCGATGGTCACGGCGAACCTGAAGAACAACGCCGGTATTGTCGGCGCGGCGCTGCAGGCGGCCCTGCACTTCGATTACCTGAAGTAGGGCCCCTCCGGTGCGCCGCTATTGCGCGGTGAGGGGCCGCTGGGCGCCGGCGGGAACGCTGGCACTGCGCGAAGACTCGGCCCGCAGCGCCGCAATGGCAGTCTCGAAGTCCTCTAACGATTCGAAGGACTGGTACACGCTGGCGAACCGGAGGTAGGCCACCTGGTCCAGCTTCTGCAGCGGCTGCAGGATAGCCAGGCCAACCTCATGCGCCTGGATCTCCGCCACTCCGGAGGCGCGGATGGTCTCTTCCACCTCCTGGGCAAGCAGCGCCAGGTCGTCCTCGCTGACGGGACGCCCCTGGCAGGCTTTCCGGGCCCCGTTGATGACCTTGCTGCGGCTGAACGGCTCGGCAACCCCTGACCGCTTAATGACGCTCAGGCTGGTGGTTTCCACGGTGCTGAACCGGCGGCCGCATTCCGGGCATTGCCGGCGCCGGCGGATCGCGGAACCATCATCGGCCAGGCGGCTGTCAACGACCCTTGAGTCAGCGTTCCGGCAGAACGGGCAGTACATTCCTCGGTCCTTTCAGGCGCAAGCGGTGAGGACTGGCGCGCCCTCATTCTATGTCTGTCTGCTGGCTAATCTACAGCGGACCGTTTTCCGGTGCTGCGCGCCCTACCCGGCGAAGCGGATGCTCACCGCGTCACCGTGAGCCGGCAGGTCTTCGGCCCGGGACAGCGCCACCACATGGCCGCTGACCTGGCGCAGTGCGTCCTGGCTGTAGTCGATGACCTGGATGGCCTTCATGAAGGTGGTGACGTTCAGTCCGGAGGAGAACGCCGCGGTACCCGCGGTCGGCAGCACATGGTTGGAGCCGGAGCAGTAGTCACCCAGGCTGACGGGGCTGTAGCTGCCCACGAAGATCGCACCGGCGCTGGTGATCCGTGCAGCCACTGCCGCGGCACCGGCGGTCTGGACCTCCAGGTGTTCAGCCCCGTACGCGTTGCAGACGGCGATGCCGGTGTCCAGCCCGTCCACGAGCACAACGGCGGACTGCTGCCCGGAGAGGGCGGTCCGCACACGGTCGGAATGTTTGGTGGCGGGCACTTGGACGTCAAGTTCTGCACGCACGGCGGCGGCCAGGTCCGGAGAGTCGGTCACCAGCACCGAGGCGGCGTTGGGATCGTGTTCGGCCTGGCTGATCAGGTCTGCGGCGACCAGCTGCGGCTGCGCCGTGGCATCAGCCAGCACGGCGATTTCCGTGGGACCTGCCTCCGCGTCAATACCAACAACACCCTTGACCAGGCGCTTGGCAGTCGCCACGAAGACGTTGCCGGGGCCGGTGACGACGTCGACCGGTTCCAGGCCGGGACCGCTGGCATCCGCGGGGACGCCGTAGGCGAAGGCGGCAATCGCCTGGGCGCCTCCGACGGCGTAGACCTCGGTGATGCCGAGCAGTTCAGCGGCAGCCAGGATGGTCGGGTGCGGCAGCCCGCCGAATTCCTTCTGCGGAGGTGAGGCCAGGGCCAGCGACGCGGCGCCTGCAGCCTGGGCGGGAACCACGTTCATCACCACGGAAGAGGGGTAGACGGCCAGGCCGCCCGGTACGTAGAGCCCCACCCGGCGAACCGGGACCCAGCGCTGCGTAACGTTGGCGCCTTCGGCGATGGCTACGGCAACGTCGCCGGGCCGCTGTGCCTCGGCGAAGATCCGTGCCCGCCGGATGGACTCTTCCAATCCGGCCCGGACCTCGGGATCCAGCCCGTCCAAGGCGGCGCGGAGGGCCTCCCGCGGCACGAGCGGATGCTGCTGCTCCACGCCGTCGAACTTTGCCGCCAGCTCGGCCAGGGCAGCGAAGCCGCGGGCGCGGACATCGCTGATGATCGCAGCGACAGCCTCGGAGGCCACATCCGTGGTGCTCTCGGCGCGCGGCATCACGGCTTTCAGCTCAGCGGCCGAAAGCTGCCTGCCGCGCAGGTCGATGGTGCGCAGGGCCGGAAAGGCCTGGTCAGCTCGTACATCAGGGGTGGAGGAAGTCACAGGCTCCATTCTACCTAGGCATCGAGGCACGCCGGTCCCAGGAGGACCTTCAAGTCGCCAAATAGCGACGGTGTCGGGTTGACCCGCATGTCCACCCCGAGCTTCATCACTTCCACGGTGCGGCTGCCGTTGAGCCGGATCTGCACCTCGGACGTCCCCGGATGGGTCCGCAGCACGTCTCCGAGCTGGGTTACCACCGTTTCGGTGGCCTTGTAGGTGGCCATGGAGATGACCACCGGACCGGAATGCCCCTCGCTGAGGTCCGGCACCGTCAGTTCCTGCGCGTTCAGCGTCACGGCGCCGTCATCGCGGCGCTGCAGCCGGCCTCTGACGACGACGATCAGGTCTTCGGCCAGGACGGCGGCGATCGGCCCGTAGACCTGTCCGAAGAACATCACTTCCATGGACCCGGCAAGGTCCTCAATCTCGCAGCGGGCGTAGGCATTGCCGCTGTTCTTGGCGATCCGGCGCTGCAGCGACGTGATCATGCCGGCGATCGTGACAATCGCGCCGTCCTGCGGGCCTTCTTCGCTGACGATCGAAGTGATTGAGGAATCGGCGTGCTGGCTCAGGATGCCTTCCAGGCCCTGGAGCGGGTGGTCGGAAACGTACAGGCCGAGCATGTCCCGTTCAAAGGAGAGTTTGTCCTTCTTCTCCCATTCGGGCAGGTCCGGGATGTCGATGCTGATGGAGGCTTCCGGTTCGGCGTCGCCGATGCCGGCGAACAGGTCGAACTGGCCCACGGCTTCGTTGCGCTTGAGGACGACCACCGAATCGATGGCTTCCTCGTGGATCATCGCCAGCGGCCGGCGGGCATGGCCCATGGAATCGAAGGCACCGGCCTTGATGAGGGATTCAATGGTCCGCTTGTTGCAGACCACCGCCGGGACCTTCATCAGGAAGTCCTTGAAGTTGGTGAACGCACCCTTTTCTTCGCGGGCACCCACCATGGAGTGGACCACGTTGGCGCCGACGTTGCGGATGGCGCCCATGCCGAAGCGGATGTCCTTGCCGACCGGGGTGAAGTTCACGGAGGACTCGTTGACGTCCGGCGGGAGCACGGTGATGCCCATCTTGCGGCACTCGTTCAGGTAAAGCGCGAGCTTGTCCTTGTCGTCGCCGACGGAGGTGAGCAGGGCCGCCATGTACTCGGCCGGATACTGGGCCTTGAGGTACGCGGTCCAATAGGACACCACGCCGTAGGCTGCCGAGTGCGCCTTGTTGAAGGCGTAATCGGAGAACGGCAGCAGGATGTCCCAGAGCGCCTTGATGGCCGCCTCCGAGTAGCCGCGGTCGATCATGCCCTGGTGGAACCCGGCGTACTGCTTGTCCAGTTCCGACTTTTTCTTCTTGCCCATGGCGCGGCGGAGAATATCTGCCTGGCCCAGGCTGAACCCGGCCACCTTCTGGGCGATGGCCATCACCTGCTCCTGATAGACAATCAGGCCGTAGGTGGTACCCAGGATTTCCGCCAGCGGCTCCTCGAGCTCCGGGTGGATCGGGGTGATCTCCTGCTGCCCGGTCTTGCGCAGGGCATAGTTCGTGTGCGAGTTCGCGCCCATCGGGCCCGGGCGGTACAGAGCGATAACAGCGGAGATGTCTTCGAAGTTATCCGGGCGCATGCTCTTGAGCAGCGACCGCATGGGCCCGCCGTCGAGCTGGAACACGCCCAGCGTGTCGCCGCTGGCCAGCAGCTCGTAGGCTTCCTTCAAATCCAGCGGCAGGTCTTCCAGGACCAGGTCCTCGCCGCGGTTGGCCTTGATGTTCTCCACGGCGTCGGAAACGATCGTCAGGTTCCGCAGGCCGAGGAAGTCCATCTTGATCAGCCCCAGGCCTTCACAGGTGGGGTAATCGAACTGCGTGATGACCTGCCCGTCCTGCTCGCGGCGCATGATCGGGATGATGTCGATCAGCGGGTCGGAGGACATGATGACGCCGGCAGCGTGCACACCCCACTGCCGCTTCAGGCCCTCCAGGCCCAGCGCGGTATCGAACACCCGCTGCGAATCGGGGTCGGTGCGCAGCAGCTCGCGCAGCTCTTCCGCCTCGCCGTACCGCTTGGCTTCCTTGTTGTGCACATCAACCAGGGACAGGCCCTTGCCCATCACATCCGGCGGCATGGCCTTGGTCAGCCGCTCTCCCACCGAGAAGGGGTAGCCCATCACGCGGGAGGAGTCCTTTAGCGCCTGCTTGGCCTTGATGGTGCCGTAGGTGACGATCATGGCCACGCGCTCGTCGCCGTACTTCTCAGTGACGTAGTGGATCACTTCGGAGCGGCGCCGATCATCGAAGTCGACGTCGAAGTCAGGCATGGAGACGCGGTCCGGGTTCAGGAACCGTTCAAAGATCAGGCCGTGCTGCAGCGGATCCAGGTCGGTGATGCCCATGGCGTAGGCCGCCATGGAGCCGGCACCGGAACCGCGGCCGGGGCCGACGCGGATGCCGTTCTTCTTGGCCCAGTTGATGAAGTCGGCCACGACCAGGAAGTAGCCCGGGAAACCCATCTGGGCGATGATGCCCACTTCGTAGTCCGCGCGCTTGCGGACGGCGTCCGTGATGCCGCCCGGGTAGCGGTGGTGCAGCCCGTTTTCGACTTCCTTGACGAACCAGGACTCCTCGTTCTCCCCCTCCGGGGTGGGGAAACGCGGCATGTAGTTGGCTTTGGTGTTGAATTCGACGTCGCAGCGCTCGGCGATGAGCAGCGTGTTGTCACAGGCTTCGGGGTAGTCGCGGAAAATGGCCCGCATTTCAGCCGGGGACTTGAGGTAGAACTCATCGGCGTCGAATTTGAAACGCTTGGGATCGGCCAGGGAGGAACCGGACTGGACGCAGAGCAGGGCCGCGTGGGCCGAGGCGTCTTCGGCGTGCGTGTAGTGCAGGTCATTGGTGGCCACCAGGGGCAGGCCCAGCTCTTTGGCCAGCTTGAACAGGTCCGCCTGCACGGCGCGTTCAATGTCCAGGCCGTGGTCCATCAGCTCGCAGAAAAAGTTCTCTTTGCCGAAAATGTCGCGGAAGTCGGAGGCTGCCTGCACGGCCTCCTTGTACAGGCCCAGCCGCAGCTTGGTCTGCACTTCACCCGAGGGACAGCCGGTGGTGGCGATGAGGCCCTTGCCGTAGGTCTGCAGCAGGTCCCGGTCCATGCGCGGCTTGTATAGGTAGCCCTCCAGCGACGCGAGCGAGGACATCCGGAAAAGGTTGTGCATCCCCTCGGTGCTCTCGGCCCACATGGTCATGTGGGTATAGGCACCGGCTCCTGAGACGTCGTTCCGCCCGCCGTCGCCCCACTTCACGCGGGTTTTGTCCTGCCGCGCCGTGCCCGGGGTGAGGTACGCCTCGACCCCGATAATCGGCTTGATCCCCGCGTTCTTCGCCTTGTTCCAGAAATCGAACGCCCCGAAAACGAACCCATGGTCCGTCGTCGCCAGCGCGTTCATACCCAGTTCATCGGCATGACTGAAGAGGTCGGTCAGCCGGGCGGCGCCGTCCAGCATGGAGTATTCGGTGTGGTTGTGAAGATGGACAAACGATTTCGACGAACTAGTTACTGAAGCCACCTAATCATTCTAGGTGCCCCGGCCGGGATCAGCCGTCAAGGCTCAGACGTCGCCGCGCTCCAGCGCATCGAGGGCGTACTGGAGGTCCTGCGGGTACTCGCTGACGTAATCCACCCATTCGCCCGTACCGGGGTGGGTGAAACCCAGTTTCCGGGCGTGCAGCCACTGCCGGGTCAGGCCCAGTTCCGCTGCCAGCCGGGGGTCCGCACCGTAGGTAAGATCACCTGCGCAGGGGTGCCGCAGGGCGGAGAAGTGCACACGGATCTGGTGGGTGCGCCCGGTCTCCAGGTGCACTTCCACCAGCGAGGCCCGCCCGAAGGCTTCCAGGACCTTGTAATGGGTCACCGAGTCCCGTCCGTCGTCGACGACGGCGAAACGCCAGTCGTGTCCGGGGTGCCGGCCGATCGGGGCGTCGATCGTTCCCTCCAGCGGGTCCGGGAGGCCCTGGACCAGCGCGTGGTATTCCTTTGCGACGGTGCGGTCCCGGAACGCCTGCTTCAGCAGGGTGTACGCGTGCTCGGTCTTAGCGACCACCATTACACCTGAGGTGCCGACGTCGAGCCGGTGGACGATTCCCTGCCGCTCCCCCGCTCCGGAGGTGGAAATCCGGTATCCGGCGGCGGCGAGGGCGCCAACAACAGTCGGACCGACCCAGCCCGGCGAGGGGTGGGCCGCGACGCCTACGGGTTTGTCGATCACCACGAAGTGCTCGTCGTCGCCCAGGATCTTGAGGTCATCAACGGGCTCGACGACGACGGCCAGCGGGTCGGGAAGTTCGGGGACATCCGCGGCCACCTCGTCGCCGGCGTGCAGCCGGTCCGATTTGGCAACGGGCTTGCCCGCCCGGGTCAGCCAGCCTTCACCGCACCAGGTCGCCGCGGTGGAACGGGAAATGTCCAGGAGTGAGGCGAACACGGCGTCGGCCCGGCCGCCGTCGTGCTCCTCGCCAATGGTGAAGCGGGAGTGAATCTCAGGCATCTGCATTGTCCTTGCCGGTGACGGCGCGGGTGCCGTCCATGTTGATGCCGCGCAGTGTGAGCAGGCACACGAGAATAACGCCGGACACCACGCACATGTCGGCAATGTTGAAGATTGCGAAGTTTGGCAGGGCGATGAAGTCCACCACGTGGCCCTGGCCGAAGGACGGCTCACGGAAGAGGCGGTCGGTCAGGTTGCCCGTTGCACCGGCGAGTACCAGGCCGAGGGCAATGGACCAGCCGACGGACCGCAGGCGGAACATCAGGTACACCAGGAACCCGGAGACCAGCACCATAATGATGGTGAACACCCAGGTGTAATCCGTGCCAATGGAGAATGCCGCGCCGGGGTTGCGGATGAAGTGCCAGCGCAGCAACGGAGGCAGCACGTCCGTGATCTGGCCTTCGGTCATGGTGGAGACAACCCAGATCTTGGTCAGCTGATCCAGGACCCAGGCGACCAGGGCACAGCCGGCCATAATCACTGCGTAACGGGTCAGGGCCGCTTTAGGGCGCGACGGCGGCAGCGGCTGAGCGGCCGGGACGTCAGAGGAATCTGTCATGGTGCTTTCGGGTCGGGCGGGCAAAGAGCGCCGGCACAGAGGTGCAGGGACACCGTGAAAAAACTACAGACCGGTAGCCGGGAAGTCCCGGCCACCGGCCCATTGTTCTGTTACCAGTCTAATCCTGATTCATATCCGTCCACACGGAGCAAACGAAGGCAGAACGCTTAGGCGTCCGCGGTCTCCGAAGCTACCGAGCCGCGGGAATCGAGATCGCGCAGCTGGCCTTCAATGTAGGCCTTCAGGCGGGAGCGGTAATCGCGCTCGAAGCCGCGCAGCTGCTCAACCTTGCGCTCCAGGAGAGCCTTCTGCTGTTCGAGGGAGCTGAGAATCTTCCGGCTCTTCTCCTGGGCTTCGGTCACCAGTCCGCTGGCTTCAATCTGAGCTTCGGCGATGATCTTGTCCCGCTGCTCAACGCCCGCACCGACGTAGTCGTCGTGCATCTTCTGAGCCATCGCAAGGATGCCTGCGGCGGACTCTGCCGGGTTGGAAACGGATCCGGAGTCCTGCTGGCGGGGAGTTTCGGCCTTGGGGGCTTCAACCTTGGGCTCAGGCTTGGCCTCGGGCTCGGGCTTCTTCTCTTCCTTGACCGGCTGGGATACCTGCTCGGTCTTGGAAGCGGCGGAAACCGGCGCGGGGACCTGGCTACCTGCGGGGGCGCCGGCCACTGCTTCGGCAAGCTGCCGGCGCAGGTCTTCATTCTCAGCGTTCAGGCGGCGGAGCTCAACGACGATCTCGTCGAGGAAGTCATCCACCTCATCCTGATCGTAGCCTTCACGGAACTTAGTCGGCTGGAACCGCTTGTTCACAACATCTTCTGGCGTCAGAGCCATCTGGTCACCTCATACTGGTTATAAGACTTGCCTGCCGTGTGGACGGGCTGTCTAGGTACAGAATCTCGAACATAAAATCAGGGATCAATTCAATATAATTTTTACATTATATCTTTTGCGAACTGATGACGAACCGGGGCGTCCCCGGCACCGTTGGGCCTAGCTGGCCGCCACCACGATTTGCATGGCGATCCCGACGACGATAAACAGCACCAGGAACGCAAGGTCCAGTGATACACCACCCAGACGCAGGGGCGGGATGATTCGGCGCAGTGCCCGGACCGGCGGGTCCGTAGCCCCGTAAACGGCCGTAGCCAATACGAGCGCCGGGCCTTTGGGCCGCCACTGGCGGGCGAACATCTGCACCGCGTCGTAGACAATCCGCAGGATCAAGGCAAGCTGAAAGAGCATCAGCACCAGATACAGCAGGGCAAAAATAATACTCACGCGTGTTTTCGTTTCCGCCGTAGGAGGTCAGACTGCCCGCACGGTTCCCGGGACAGGGAAGGCGGTCAGCTCTGGTTGAAGAATGCCGACTGGGACTCACTGACCTTCTTGTCGTCTCCCAGCACCTCGACGTAGGACGGCGAGAGCAGGAAGACCTTGTTGGTCACCCGTTCGATGGTACCGCGCAAACCGAAGACAAGTCCCGCGGAGAAGTCAACGAGGCGCTTGGCGTCGGACTCCCCCATGTCGGTGACGTTCATGATCACGGGGATTCCGTCGCGGAAACTCTCGCCGATGAGCTTGGCGTCATTATAGGAACGGGGATGAACGGTGGTGATCTGCCGCAAGCCTGCCACGTCTTCCTTTGCCGATGAGGGGGCACGCTTGATGGGTGTTACAGGAGCACGGTATTCCTCAACCGCGTTCGCACGGGCCGGCTGCACGGCGGCGGCGGCCGGCTCGCGGTCGCTCCGCTCGTTTTCCGGTGCGTACTCTTCGTCCCTGGCCGAAGTCTCGCGCACAGGCTTCTGCTCGTCCTCGTACAGGTCATCGCCATCGGCGAGCCCGAGGTAGATCATTGTCCTGCGCATTGCGCCAGCCATGGTTGCTCCTTCAGTCCTTCAGCGTCCCAGCGTTATTCCGTGTGTGTACTGCGTTGGTACTTGCTTGGTACCCGGTGTGATCGCCGGCCCCGCAGAATGGGACCTGCCTTCTTTGACGCTACCCCACGGTGGGGCGGGGACCGAGAATATCCGAGCCAATCCGCAGGTGTGTCGCGCCGTGTGCCACGGCTGCTTCCAGGTCATGGCTCATGCCCGCTGAGATACCGTCCGCGGCGGGGTAGCGGGAGGCCAGTTCCTGGGAGAGCTGCTGCAGTCGGCTGAAGGCGGCAGCCGGGTCCTCGCCGAGCGGGGCGACGGCCATCAGCCCCGCCAGCCGCAGTGCCGGCTCCTGCTCGACGGCGGCTGCCAGTGCCAGCATTTCCTCCGGCTTGGCTCCCCCGCGGCCAGCGGCCACGTCAGGCTGTGGACGCAGGTCTATCTGGAGGAAGCACTCCAGGGGTTCCCGTTCAGGCCGGCCAGCCTCGGCGCGGCGCGAGTTCTCGGCCATCATGGCCTTGGCGAGGGCAGTGACGAGTCCGGGACGGTCCACGGAGTGCACGGCACGGGCATACTTCACGACCGACTTGGCCTTGTTGGTCTGGAGCTGGCCGATGAAGTGCCAGTTCAACCCGGCGTGCTCAAGCTCCGCCGCCTTCGATTCGGCTTCCTGCGCCTTGTTTTCACCGACGTCCCTGACCCCAAGGCCTGCCAGGATCGCGGCGTCGGAGGCGGGAAAGTACTTGGTGACCACAATCAGGCTGGGCTGCTCCCGCCCGGCCGCCGCGGCGGCGTCGGAAATCCGCTGGCGGACGGCCGAGAGGCGGGCCTGGAGATCGGCGGTTCGGTCCGGAGATGTGCTGCTCATGTCTTCCTAATGTTGCGTACGTGGCCCATCGAGATGGCAGAAACTGCTCTTACCGCCGCGAAACGGGCAGTTTCTGCTCTTTCGTTTGTCTGTGCCAGATAAGTCCGGCGAATCTGCCGGTAGGGGCATCCCGGCGGTGGGAGAAAAGGGCTGGTTCTTCCATGGTGCATCCCGGAAGCCGAATCACGGACACGCCGAGGGCGCTGAGCTGGAGTGCGGCTGCGCCCGGGAGATCGAGGGCCGGTGTTCCCCAGCTGGTTTGCGACGCCGCTCCGGGAAGGTGGGCCGCGTCGGCGAGCATGGCCTCGGGCACCTCATAGCAGCGGCCGCAGACACTGGGACCGATCCACGCTGCCAGGCTGCGGGCACCCGCATCGCGCATGGCCTGGACAGTGTTGGGCAGGATCCCGTCCAGCAGTCCGCGGCGACCGGCGTGGGCTGCCGCCGTCACCGGCGTGCCGCCGGTGCTGGTTCCGGCGAGGAGCACCGGGAGACAGTCCGCCACCATCACCGCCAGCGGGACGGAGCCGTCGGAACTCACCAGGGCATCGGCAACCGGCGGCGCCGCTTCGGCATCCCGGTCCCGTGCGGCCGCTGGCACCTGGGCCACTGTCGGCGAATGGACCTGCTCCATGAACTGGAGCGCGCCGGGCTGGACGCCCATATGTTCTTCGAGGGCGCGGCGGCGGCGCTGCACGGCGCCGGCGTCGTCCCCTACATGCAGCGCGAGGTTGCCTGCCGACGTGTCAGTGAAGGCGACCCGAAGGTCTCCGGGGCCATGCCCCTCCCACCAAAACATTCGCTCAGACAACCTCGCGCCGATATGAACAGCTGTGCTGCGTTTACTTCAGGAAATCCGGAACATCCAGGTCGTCCTGGCGTCCCGCACTCAGATCGGGCTCGACGACGGCCGGGAGGTCGATGTCGAATCCTGCGTCTGCCGGAACATCGGAGGAATGCGGACGCTGTGCCCAGGCAGAGGTGCCGCCAGCGGCCGCAGCGGCAGCGGCAGCGGGCGGGGTCAGCGGCTC
>NZ_DALZXY010000004.1:45299-49679 GCF_031988865.1 Arthrobacter sp. | reverse complement strand
GGCCGGCTTGGACGAGGCAGGCTGTGACGTGACGTCCACCTGGTCGAAGCCGGCGGCGATAACCGTAACGCGCGCTTCGTCGCCGAGCGCGTCGTCAATGACGGCACCGAAGATGATGTTGGCTTCGGGGTGTGCGACTTCCTGGACCAGCCGGGCTGCCTCGTTGATCTCGAACAGGCCGAGGTCCGAACCGCCCTGGATGGAGAGCAGCACGCCGTGGGCGCCGTCGATCGATGCTTCCAGCAGCGGCGAGGCAATGGCCAGTTCCGCGGCCTTGACGGCGCGGTCCTCGCCGCGGGCGGAGCCGATACCCATCAGGGCCGATCCCGCGCCCTGCATGACGGACTTGACGTCGGCGAAGTCAAGGTTGATCAGGCCGGGAGTCGTAATCAGGTCGGTGATGCCCTGGACGCCGGAGAGCAGCACCTGGTCAGCGGAACGGAACGCGTCGAGCATGGACACGTTGCGGTCGCTGATCGAGAGCAGACGGTCGTTCGGGATGACGATCAGGGTGTCGACTTCGTCCCGCAGGGTGTCGATGCCCGATTCCGCCTGGTTGGAGCGGCGGCGGCCTTCGAACGTAAACGGGCGGGTGACGACGCCGATGGTCAGCGCGCCAAGGGAGCGTGCGATCCGGGCCACCACGGGGGCACCGCCGGTGCCGGTTCCGCCGCCTTCGCCTGCGGTCACGAAGACCATGTCCGCGCCGCGCAGGACCTCTTCGATTTCCTCCGCGTGATCTTCGGCAGCCTTGCGGCCTACCTCCGGATCCGCGCCGGCGCCGAGGCCGCGGGTCAGTTCACGTCCAACATCGAGCTTGACGTCGGCGTCACTCATCAGGAGAGCCTGCGCATCAGTGTTGATGGCAATGAACTCCACTCCGCGGAGTCCGACGTCGATCATTCGGTTGACGGCATTCACGCCACCGCCGCCGATGCCGACGACCTTGATGACGGCCAAGTAATTCTGCGGTGCTGCCACGTCCTGTGTCCCTTGTTCGAATCTGTGCAACTGATCAATGCGGCCGGGACTTCCCCAGCCAAAACCTTCAACCGAACAACCTTAACCCTCAACTTGAGAGTTATAGTTATGTCAAGTAATGCTCTATCCACGACGCTATGGGGCTGCGATAGCTTCCGCAATTACCATTCCGCGCGTGTCGGAGAGAATCTTTCGCCGCTGCCTCAAGGGCACGGCCGGTCACCGGGTCACCGGGCGGTCGGGGGTGCTCACATCGAACACCTGGACCGGCGGATCCGTGGGCGGAATCAGCAGGAGTGCTTCCAGCGCCTTGGCCTTGGCGGCATTGGCTTCCGCGCTGCCCCAGAAGACGGTCTGGCCGTTGGCGAGCTTGAGTTCCACGGAATCCACGGTCTCGGCCGACGCGTGGTCAAGCTGGGCCAGCACGTTCTGCGGCAGGGCCGCGAGGACGGCGGTCACCGTGGAGAAGACGTCGCTGTTAACCGCGTCCGTCCCGCCGTCGATCAGCGGCAACGCGACCGATCCTCGCTCCCCCACGGCCATCAGCTGACGCCCTTCCTCGTCAATGAGGAGGAACTCACGGCCATTCTGCAGCACGGCAACGGGCAGCCGTTCGGTGATGGTGACCAAAAGGCCCGACGGCGGCAGGGCCGCAACTTCAACCTTTTCCACCTCCGGGCGGTCGGCCAGCAGCTTGCCGGCATCCGCATCTGAAATCAGCGTCAGCGGGGTACCCAGCAGCGGCGACAGTGCCGATTCAGCTGCTTCGGTCGTCAGCAGGGAATTGCCCTCGATTTCCACAGTCTTCAGTTCCAGCGCGGGTGAGAAGAAAAGCACCGCGACCAGTGCGGCGAGCAGCGCTGCCGCTACGCCGGTCCCGATGAGAATGTACCTGCGTCTGCGCCGCCCCGGAGGTTCCGGGAAGGCAAGGATGCTCGCCTGGGTGTCTGGTTCCTGGCCTCCGCTCCCGGGGCCCGGGAAGCCGCCATCCGCGCTGTCGTCGCCAGTGCGGGTCCGCCCGGAAGTAGCCGGCCCCGCTTCCCATTCACGGGAGGCCTGGATGTCCGGCCTGTCGCTGTGCATGCTGCTGCTGCCGGCACCGGGCCACAGCTCGTGGATCTGGGCACCCTGAAGGAGCTGCACCTTGGCAGAGTTCGCCGCGGAACGGGGGCCGCCGGCGGGAGCCGCGGGCTCCTGCCCGGCGGCCGCCGGCGCAGGCTTGCCTGAACCAGCGGGCAAATTTCGGGCAGGCGGCTGCCTGGGCTTCCTACCTGCCATCGGCACCGTCTCCGGGGGCCGTGGCGGACAGTGCCGCGAGGATGACCGGCCCGTACTGGGTAACGTCGCCTGCCCCCACGGTCAGGACGATGTCCCCTTCCACAGAGCGGTCCGCAATGCTGCGCACGGCTGAAAGCGGGTCCGGCGCCACGGCACCGGGCGTCCGCAGCCGGTCGGTGATGAGTTCGCTGGTAACCCCCGGAATCGGGTCTTCGCGGGCCGGATAGATATCCAGCACCGTCACCGAATCGGCCAGGTCCAGGGCGGCAGCGAACTCAGCCGCGAAGTTCCGGGTGCGGCTGAAGAGGTGGGGCTGGAACAGGACGTGCACGGCCTTGTCCCCCGCAACGGCGCGGGCTGCCTGCAGGGCCGCGGCGACCTCGGTGGGATGATGCGCGTAGTCGTCAAAGACGCGGACGCCGCGGGCAGTTCCCTTGGCTTCAAACCGGCGTGCCGCGCCGGAAAAGGCTGCCAGGCCATCCGCGGCGGCCTGCGGTTCGATGCCCAGGTCCAGGGCCACGGCGAAGGCCGCGGCAGCGTTGAGCACGTTGTGCCGGCCGGGGACCTGCAGGTGAAGCGGCTGCTGCATTTGCCTCCCCGCGGCGGTGAAATGCAGGGTGCTGGAGCTTCTCCGGCCGTCAGCGGTTGTTTCGGCGATCCGAACGTCCGCTTCCGGTCCATAGCCGTAGGTCCTGACCCGCGGAGGCTTATTGCGCGCCAGGAGGTCCTGAACGCCGGGATCGTCGGCGCAGGCGACAAGGAGCCCGTCGGCGGGAAGCAGTTCGACGAACCTGTCGAAGGACGCGAACACGGCCTCGGCGGTGCCGTAGTGATCCAGGTGGTCCGCTTCTACATTGGTGACCACGGTGATCTGCGGTGAGTAGTTGAGGAAGGACCCGTCGGATTCGTCCGCCTCAGCGACGAAGACGGGGCCTGTGCCGGCGGCGGCGTTGACCCCCAGCGCTGCGACGTCCCCGCCGATGGCGAAGGACGGGTCGGTGCCCGCTTCGCGCAGCAGGACGGTGATCATCGCCGTCGTTGTTGTCTTGCCGTGTGTGCCTGCCACGGCCACAAGGTCCTGGCCGCCCATGGCCGCGGCAAGGGCTACGGAGCGGTGGATGATGCGCAGGCCGGCAGCTTCCGCTGCGGCAAGCTCGGGGTTGTCCGGACGGATGGCCGTGGAAATGACCACGGTGTCCACGTCCTGGATGTTGGCGGCGTCGTGTCCCACTGAGATCCTCGCGCCCAGCGCCTCCAGGGCGCGCAGCCCGGCGGAGTCCCTGGCATCGGAGCCGGAGACCCGGACGCCGCGGCCAAGCATAACCCGTGCGACGGCGGACATGCCGGCGCCGCCGAGTCCGATGAAGTGGACGCGGCCCAGTGCCGGCGCTTCGATGGTGCTCATGCTTCTTTCCGTTCCGCTGCATCCAGGATCAGGGCAGCCATCTGTGTATCCGCGTCCCTGATACCGCGGGCTGCGGACGCTGCTGCCATGGTTCCCAGCGCTGCCGGGTCCAGCAGCAGCGGGATGAGTTTCTCCGAGATCCACTCGGGTGTGAACAGTGAGTCCCGGACCAGCAGGGCACCTCCGGCGTCCACCAGTCCCCCGGCGTTCAGTGCCTGCTCGCCGTTGCCGTGCGGCAGGGGTACCAGGACGGCAGGAAGGCCGACGGCGGAAATCTCGCTGACGGTGCCGGCACCGGAACGGGCGAGCAGGAGGTCTGCGGCAGCATAGGCAAGTTCCATGCCGTCAACGTACTCGAGCTGGCGGTAGAGGGGAGCTGTCAGGGCCTTGCCCTCGGCATCGGCTGCCGCCTTGCCGCGGCCGGTGACGTGCAGTGTCTGGATGCCGGCCTCGGATAGGGCCGGCAGGGCGGCTGTCACGGCCGCGTTGATGCTGGCCGCCCCGGAGGAGCCGCCGGTCACCACCAGCGTGGGGAGGTCCTGCTCCAGTCCGAGGGTGGTACGGGCGGATGCACGGGCCGCTGCCCGGTCCAGCTGGGAGATCTCCCGGCGCATCGGCATGCCTACCCAGCGGGCGCCCGGCAGCTTTGTCTCTTCGAAGGCCACACCCACAACGGCGGCGTTCCGGGCACCGACCCTGTTGGCCAGGCCGGGCCG
>NZ_DALZXY010000004.1:27660-45289 GCF_031988865.1 Arthrobacter sp. | reverse complement strand
CGTGCACAACGATGGGCACCCGCCTCTTTCGCGCCGCGAGATAAACCGGAGTCGCGACGTAGCCGCCCACTCCGACGACGACGTCGGCCTCCGCTTCCTCGAGGATGTCACCGGCCTGCCGGACGGCGCGGGCCAGCCGGGCCGGGAGCCGCGCCAGGTCACCGCTGGGGCGCCGCGGCATGGGCACCCGGTCGATGACGGCCAGGTCGTAACCGGCCGCAGGAACCAGACGGGTCTCCATGCCGGAGGACGTGCCCACCACCTTAATGCGGGCGTCTGACCGCATCTGCCTAACGGCGTCGGCGATTGCCAGGAGCGGGCTGATGTGCCCGGCCGTGCCGCCGCCGGCGAGTACTACGGAAAGTGGGGACTGCGTCATGGAGCTGCGGGTTCCCTTTCAGGGATAGTGCGGGCAAAGGACAAAAGGACTCCAACGGCTGCCAGCGTGAACGTCAGCGAGGAGCCGCCGTAGGAGATAAACGGAAGCGGAACGCCGATCACGGGGAACAGCCCGGTGACCATCGCGATGTTCACGAAAGCCTGGCCGATGATCCAGACCAGGATGCAGCCGCACACGATCCGGATGAACGGCTGCGTGTGGCGCATCGTCACACGCACCGTGGCCACTGCAAGGATACCGAAGAGCACCAGCACCACCAGTGTGCCCAGCAGGCCGAACTCCTCGCCGATGATGGCGAAGATGAAGTCGTTGTGGGCTTCCGGAATCCAGTTCCACTTTTGCCGGCTCTGGCCGATTCCAACTCCCAGCCAGCCACCGGATGCCAGGGCGTACATCCCGGCGTTGGCCTGGTCGCAGAGTCCGCCCGAACAGTCGATCTGCAGCCAGGCGCTGATCCTGCTGGTGCGGTTACCGCTGATGGCGGACATCAGGAGGGCGCCCGCGCCGGCCACGGCGGTCAGGATCCCCAGGAATCGCAGCGGGGCGCCGGCGAAGAACAATGCCGCGAGCATGATCAGGCCCATGATGATGACCGTGCCGAGGTCGCTGCCGAGCATTACCAGGCCAATCAGCAGGCCTCCTCCCGGCACTACCGGGATCAGTGCATGCTTCCACTGGTTCATGAGCCGTCCCTTGCGGTACAGCACCGCGGCAAACCAGATGGCCATGGCGAGCTTCGCCGCTTCGGAGGGCTGCCCCGTGATGGGACCAAACTCGAGCCAGTTCTTATTGCCGTTGACATCCTTGCCGACCAGCAGCACCAGGACCAGTAGGAACACCGCCAAGCCGTACAGCGGCCAGGCCATGGCACGGTAAAACTTCGGGCCCACGCGGGAAAGCAAGAGCATGATCACGACGCCGGCAGCCGCGAACGTCAGCTGCTTCACGAAGAGTTCGAAGGTGGAGCCGGCATCGGTGCCGGCGGCGGCCGCGATCGCCTCCACGGAAGACGCGGACAGCACCATCATCAGGCCGATGACGGTCAGGGCAAGTGTCGAGCCAAGGATCATGTAGTAGCTGGAACCGGTCGCCTGTGCGCCGCTTCCCTCCAACAGGACCATGAACCGCTCGTAGCGCTCCCGCAGCCGCCATCCGCGGGCGGCAGGGCCCGCTTTGGAACCGGTCGTCTTGGCCGTCGCCTTCGTCGTGCCCGGCGCTGTTTTGGCGGCCGGTCCGGCTGCTGGGGCCGCCGGGCGTTTCCGCACCGCCGGCTTCCGCGGCTTGCCCGTGGGCGTGGTCACCATCTACGGCTCCTCGGTGGTCTGCGCCTGTCCTTCCACGTATCCGCGGACAGCTTCAATAAACGCCTCCCCGCGGTGGGCGTAGGAACGGAACTGGTCCATTGACGCCGATGCCGGCGCCATCAAAACCGTGTCTCCGGCCTGCGCCACGGCAGCCGCGGCAGCAACAGCCTGAGCCATGACCGCTTCGCCCGTGGGAGTACCTTCCCTTCCAGTGTCCGCTGCCGAAGCTTCGAATACCGGAACGTCGGGGGTGTGTCGGGCCAGGGCTCCGCGCAGCTCGCTCGAATCAGCGCCGATGAGCACAACGGCTCGCAGCCGGTCGCCGTGAGCCCGGACAAGGTCGTCATAGTGCACGCCCTTGGACAGTCCGCCGGCGATCCAGACAACCGGCCGGAAGGCTGCCAGCGAGGCCGCCGCCGCATGCGGGTTCGTGGCCTTGGAGTCGTTGACCCACAGCACGTCGTGGAGCTTCGCAACCGGTTCAATCCGGTGCCCGCCGGGGGCGTAGTTTCGCAGGCCGTCGCGGACGGCCACCGGTTCGACGCCGAAGGCCCGGACCAGTGCGGCCGCCGCCAGGGCGTTGGCTGCAAGGTGGCGGGGTGCGTGGTCCCCGAGGTCCTCGAGCGACGCCAGTTCCGCTGCCGAATCGCGGCGCGCTTCGATGAACGCGCGGTCCACCAGCAGTCCCTCCACGATGCCGACCATGCTGATGGCCGGCATTCCCGTGGTGAACCCAACGGCACGGCAGCCTTCCACGACGTCGGCTTCCTCGACCATCCGTTCGGTCTCGGACTGCTCTGCGTTGTAGATGCAGGCGACCTGAGTGTTTTCGTAGACCTTGGCCTTGTCAGCCAGGTAATGTTCGTAGCCGCCGTGCCAGTCGACGTGGTCTTCGGCGACGTTCAGGCAGACGCTGGCCAGGGGCGACATGGAATGGGTCCAGTGCAGCTGGAAGCTGGAGAGTTCAACGGCGATCGCGTCCCAGCCCTGCGGGTCCCGGATGGCATCCAGGATCGGCGTGCCGACGTTGCCGGCGGCGATGGCGCGCAGCCCCGCTGCCCGCAGCATGGTCTCGGTCATGGAAACCGTTGTGGTTTTTCCGTTGGTGCCGGTGATGGCCAGCCACGGAGCGGTGGGCCGTCCTTCCCGGATCCGGACCCGCCAAGCCAGCTCGACGTCGCCCCAGATAGGGACGCCGGCAGCAGCTGCTTCGGCAAGGACCGGGTGGGACGGGCTGAAGCCCGGAGAAGTGACGACCAGCTCGGCCGGTTCTCCTTCGACCAGCGGCAGCACTGAGGCTGCCTCCTGCCCCAGGAGCACATCGGCGGCGCCAACGATCTTGAGCGTATCGGCCTTGCCGCGGTTCTCCTCGGAATCGAGGCCGTCCAGGACCACCACCCGGGCGCCAAGCTCGATCAGGGTGTCAGCGGCGGAGAAGCCGGACAAGCCAATGCCGGTGACGACTACCCGAAGGCCCCGCCAGTCCGAGTCCCAGGTTGTCAGGGATGCGAGGCGGGGGGTTTCAACGTAGGGACTGCTCATTGTCCGGCCACCCAATCGGCGTAGAAGAGCCCCAGGGCCAGGGCCACGCACAGGCCACCGATGATCCAGAACCGGACCACCACCGTGACTTCCGCCCAGCCCTTGAGCTCGAAGTGGTGCTGCAGCGGGGCCATCTTGAACACGCGTTTACCGCCACTGAGCTTGAAGTATCCGACCTGAATGATGACCGAGGCGGAGATGATCACGAACAGGCCGGCCAGGATCACCAGCAGCAGTTCGGTGCGGGACAGGATGGCGAACGCGGCAATGGCACCGCCCAGGGCCAGGGAGCCGGTGTCGCCCATAAAGATCTTCGCCGGGGAGGTGTTCCACCAGAGGAAACCGATCAGGGCCCCGGCCAGCGAGCCGGCGAGCAGCGCGAGGTCCAGCGGGTCGCGGACCTCGTAGCAGACGCCGCTGTCGGCCGGGGCGCCCAGGCAGCTCTGGTTGGACTGCCAGATGCCGATGAGGAAGTAGGCGCCGAAGACCAGCACCGAGGCACCCGCGGCCAGGCCGTCGAGTCCGTCTGCCAGGTTCACACCGTTGGTGGCGGCGGTAATGATCACGCTGGACCACAGGATAAAGAGGATCGCACCGATGATGGTTCCCGCGAAGGCCAGATCGATGGCGGTGTCACGGACGAAGGAGATGTTCGTCGACGCCGGGGTCAGCCCGCCCCCGTCCGGGAACTGCAGGGCCAGCACAGCGAAGACGATGCCGACGATGGCCTGCAGGGTGATCTTGGCCTTGGCATTCAGCCCCAGGGACCGCTGCCGGGAAATCTTGGTGTAGTCGTCAATGAAGCCGACCAGGCCCATTCCCACCATCAGGAACAGCACGAGCAGCCCGGACGCTGAAGGCCCGAAACTGGTCGGGTTGATGGCGTGGCTGATCAGGTGCGTGATGAAGTAAGACGCCACGACGGAGGCCACAATCACCGCCCCGCCCATAGTGGGCGTGCCGCGCTTGGTGTGGTGCGACGTCGGGCCGTCGTCGCGGACGAACTGTCCGTAGCTCTTCCGGACCAGGAAGCGGATGAAGAGCGGTGTGCCGGCGAAGGCCAGGACCAGTGCCAGGGAACAGCCGATAAGAAGTGAAATCATTTACCGCTCACCCCGCGTCGCGTCGTCGGCGGAGGTCTCCGCGGCAACTGCACCAACGGGCGAGGTATTCAAGGCAATCCGATCACCAAGGAACCGCAGGCCGGCTCCGTTGGAAGACTTAAAGAGGACGATATCGCCGGGTTCCAGGGCCGCTGCGAGGATGGCCTCGGCCTCTTCGGGGGTCTGGACGAACTGGGACTCGTCGCCCCAGGACCCTTCCATAACGGCACCCGTGTGCAGGGCGCGGGCCCCGGTTCCGACAACAATGAGTTTGGAGATGTTCAGGCGGACAACATAACGCCCGATGGCGTCGTGTTCCGTCACGGATTCCGCACCGAGTTCAAGCATCTCTCCCAGGACGGCCCAGGTGCGGCGGCCCCGGCCGAGTTCGGCGAGGGTGCGCAGGGCTGCCCGCATGGATTCCGGGTTGGCGTTGTACGCGTCGTTGATGACGGTGATGCCGTCCGCCCGGTCGGTGCGTTCCATCCGCCAGCGGCTGGCAGCTTTCCGGCCGGACAGACCGGTGGCAATGTCTGCCGGCGCTATGCCCGCGGCCCAGGCGGCGCCGGCTGCTGCGAGCAGGTTGGCTGTGTGGTGGGCGCCGATCAGTCCGGACTCGACCCGGTGTTCCTCCCCGCCCGGGAACCGGAGGGTGAAGACGGGCCGGCCCTGGGAATCGGTGCCGGCGTCGATGGCGCGGAGGGTTTCGTGGCCGCCCGGCAGCTCATCGTCGGAGGAGGTGAAAAGCAGGACCTTCGCCGTGGTGCGCTTGTCCATGGCGGCGACGCGGATATCGTCGCCGTTCAGGATCACGGTTCCCGACGGCGCGATCGCCTCGGCAAGTTCGCCCTTGGCCCGGGCAATGTTCTCCACGCCGCCGAATTCGCCGGCATGGGCGGTGCCGACGCCGAGGACGACGCCGATGTCCGGCCGGACCATGTCCGCCAGGTAGCTGATGTGCCCGATGCCGGTGGCGCCCATTTCGACGACCAGGTAGCGGGTGCCGGATTCGGCCGTAAAGATGGTCAGCGGAACGCCGACTTCGCCATTGTAGGAACCGACCGGGGCAACGGTCGGTCCGTGAACCGAGAGGAGTCCGGCGAGCAGGTCCTTAGTGGTGGTCTTACCGGCAGAACCAGTGATGCCGATGACAGTCAGGGGTCCTTCGGCGCGCAGCCGCCGCACAATTTCCGCAGCGAGTACACCCATGGCCAGGACGGCGTCGGGCACCACAATGCCGGGGTACGCCATGCCGGCGTCGTCAGGCACGGGCCGTTCCGTCAGCGCCAGCGAGGCTCCCGATTCGAAGGCCCGGCCGACGAAGAGGTGGCCGTCGGAAACCTCTCCGGGCTTGGCGATGAACAGCGCTTGTTCCCGCGCTTCCCGGGAGTCGGTAGTGGCCGACGACACTGTGATGGACGGGTCCGCCGCTGCTGCCCCCACCAGCTCGCCGCCCGTGATTGCTGCTATTTCGGCTGCATTAAGTTCAATCATGACGATTTAGGACTCTACCCCGTCGCCTGAAAGCACCGTGAATCCGGCCTGTGCCAGGGCGGACCGCAATTCGACCCGGTCGTCGAGTGCCAGGTTCTCCCCCTTGACTTCCTGCCAGACCTCGTGCCCGCGGCCGGCCACCAGCACGGTGTCTCCCGGGCGCGCGGCCGCTACGGCGTGCGCGATCGCGGCAGCACGCGGTGCCACCTCCACAATGGTGCAGCTCAGTCCGGAGGAGGTCTTTTCGCTGTGCGCGCCACGCAGCACGTCCGCCCGGATGGCGGCCTCGTCCTCGTCATGCGGATCGTCGTCGGTGACAATTACCACGTCGGCCAGCCGGGCAGCGATGGCACCCATCAGCGGCCGCTTGGTCTGGTCGCGTTCGCCCGTGGCGCCGAAGACCACAATTACCCGTCCCCCGGGGCGCCGAACGGATTCGAGCGTGCGGGACAGGGCGTCAGGGTTATGGGCGAAGTCAACGATCGCGGCCGGGGACTCACTGATGAGCTGCATGCGTCCGGGCACTTCGACCGTAAACGGGTCATGTTCATCCAGCGCCCGCTGGACCTCTTCGGCGTCCACGCCGGATTCCAGGACCATGGTCAGGGCCAGTGCGGCGTTGGAGACGTTGAAGGTCCCTGGCAGGCCGGTCCGCACCAGCAGCGGCGTACCCTGCGGAGGGTGCAGCTCGAAGGTATGGCCGAGTCCGTCGCGGGTGACCGCCCGGACCTGCCAGTGCGCTTCCGTTGCCTCCCCGGTGGTTGACAGGGTGGTGCCCCGCTCCCCTGCGACGCCGGCCAGCTGCCGGCCCCAGGCGTCGTCGACGGTTACGACGGCACGCCTGCAGCGGTCGGGAGCAAACAGTGCGGCCTTCGCTTCGAAGTACTCCTCCATGGAGCCATGCAGGTCCAAGTGGTCCTGGGTGAGGTTGGTGAAGCCGGCGACGTCGAAGACCACGCCGTCCACCCGGCGGTAGGAGATCGCGTGGGAAGAGACCTCCATGGCCGCGGCATCCAGGCCCCGCTCGCGCATCAACGCAAGCAGCCCGTGGACCTCTGGGGATTCGGGCGTAGTCAGCACGCTGGGAATTGCTTCTCCCCCGGCCAGGATTTCGATGGTGCCGATCAGGCCCGTGCTCTTGCCCAGGGCCTGCAGCAGCGAGTTGATGAAATAGGTGGTGGTGGTCTTCCCGTTGGTCCCGGTGACGCCGTACAGCACGGGGGCTGATCCGTCCCGCGGCTGGCTGCTGAACACCGCGGCCGAAAGCGGTCCGACCAGCCGCCGGATGTCTTCGGCGATAAAGACCGGCAGGCCGGTAGCGGGAAGCTGCGGGAGGCCGGAGGCATCCGTGAGGACGGCGACCGCCCCGGCGTCTGCTGCGTCACCGGCGAAGGCAGCGCCGTGGTGCCGGGCGCCCGGAAGCGCCAGGTAGAGGTCGCCGGGCAGGATCTGGCGTGAATTGATGCTGACGCCGGTCAGTTCCGTCCCCCATGCGTCCGTCCCGGTGCCCGGAGCGGGCTGGATGGACGGAGCTCCCGGCGGCAGCGCCGCTTCGGCCTCGCCCAGCGTGACGGGATGGACCCGTTCGGGGCGCATGCCGCTTCCGGCGCGCTGATCATTGCTATGTGGCACTGCACTGCTCCAGCTTCAGTACTCGATGGGGTAAATGTTCGGTTCCCCCGTGGAGGGGGCAATGTTGTTGGTGGTCAAAACGTGTTCCATGACCTTCTGGAAGGTCTTGCCGGGTTCCACGTAGTAGAGGTCGCCCTTCGGGCGCTGAATCGTGACGACGGCGACGTACTTCGGGTCGTCCATGGGTGCAATACCAGCATAGGAGACGGTGACGCCGTCGTAACCGCCGTTGGGGCTGGGAGCCTCGGCCGTGCCGGTCTTGGATCCCACGCGGTACTTTTCCAAGGCGCCTGAGGAACCGGAGCCCTCGACTGTGACGGTCTCCAGCATGCGCTGGACCTCTTTCGCGGTTTCCTCGGAAACCACGCGGGTACCGGCACCGTCGTCGATCTTGTGCTCTTCGCCATCGGCGTCAATTGTGGAGTCAACGAGGCGCGGCGGCATCCGCACGCCGTCGTTGGCAATCGTCTGGTAGACCATGGCGGTGTGCAAGGCCGTCTGGGTGAGGCCCTGCCCGAAGAGGACGGTGTACTGCTGCCTGGTATCCCATTCCTCCGGCTTGGCAAGCAGCCCGGAGGTTTCACCGTTGAGGCCTGTTCCCAGCGGGGTTCCGATTCCGAATTTGCGCATCCAGTCGTAGCGTTCCTGGGGGCTCAGCTGCTCCCCGACCATCACTGTTCCGGTGTTGAGCGAATTGGCCAGGATTCCCGATGCCGTCATCTGCAGTGTGCCGTGTTCGTAGGCGTCCTTGAACGTCTGCCCGTCGATGGTGTAGTTCGAGTTGATCAGGAACGGCGACGTCGGGGTGATGAGTCCCTCCTCGATCGCCGCTGCCATGGTGATGACTTTGGTGGTCGAGCCCGGCTCGAAGGAGTCGGTCACGGAGCGCGCTTTCCGGGAGTCCGCGTCCGTGGCGCCGGGGTTGTTCGGGTCCGCGGTGGTGGACTCTGCCATGGCCACCACGTTGCCGGTCTCCACCTCGACGACCACAACGTTGCCCCATTCGGCGTTGTACTCCCTCGTCTGCGCAGCAATTGTCTGTTGGGCGAAATACTGCAGGTCCTGGTCGATCGTGAGCTTGATCGAGTCGCCGTCCTGGACCGGGACATCCTCATTCGTGGCGTACGGAATGCGGATGCCGTCGCCGCCGATTTCATAGGTCTTGCTTCCCGGGGTGCCGGCCAGGATTTCATCCTGGGTCAGCTCCAGGCCCTCCTGCGGTCCCTCGGTTCCGAGGAATCCCACGATCGAGCCGGCCACCTCTCCGGAGGGGTAGGTGCGCAGGGTGGTGCGGTCGGCGTAGACACCAGGGAACTTCACGGCGAGCACCTTGTCGCGGACCTCGGGTGTGACCGTCTTCGCGACGAAGTTAAAGCCCTTCTCCCCGAGGATGGAGCGGCGCAGCGTGGCGGCGTCCTGGCCCAGGATCTCCGAGAGCTCCTCGAAGGCCTGGTCGTAGGTGACTGTTTCCTTGGTTCCATCGGCCGTGCGGCGGTCATATTCGGTGTCGTCCTGCGAGAGCCGCTGGTCCACGACGATGTCGAAGCGTTCCACACTGCGTGCAAGGTAGTTGCCGTCTGCGTCGAGGATTCCGCCACGCAGGGCCGGAACATTGACGGTGACCAGCCGGTTCGCGACGGCGGCCTCGGCCATGCCCTCGGGGTCCAGTGCCTGGACCTGGAACAACCGGACGCCAAGCACCGTAAGTAGGACCAGTGCGATGATCAGCCCGGCACGGAGCCGTCCGGAGACGAGGGATACCCTGTGGTCCTGGGCAGGAGTCTTTGCTGCTTTTGCCACAACGTGTCCCGTCGGTACTGGTTGGTTACTGTCCGCTTCTCTGGCTGGGGGCAGGGATCGTGCCGCCATTCAGGTCTGCGTCGGGGACGG
Source organism: Arthrobacter sp. (assembly GCF_031988865.1). Classification (NCBI taxonomy): domain Bacteria; kingdom Bacillati; phylum Actinomycetota; class Actinomycetes; order Micrococcales; family Micrococcaceae; genus Arthrobacter; species Arthrobacter sp. The sequence continues at coordinate 35,924 of NZ_DALZXY010000004.1, read as the reverse complement.
CCGGTGCCGGTGTTTTCTCCGGTGTCTCAGCCGGTGCCGGTACCGGTGCGCTGGCCCGCCGCTCCGCCGCGCGGGCATTCTCCTCCGCTTCGGCCGCTTTGGCCTGTGGCGGAGTGACCGGCTGGGTCAGTACCTGCGGCAGCCCGATGAGCGATTCGGGCTTGGCGCCCTCCTTCGCCGGTTCGGGTTCCCCAGTGACGGCGAGGGTCTGCAGGTCGATCGTGCCGAACGACGGCGAGGACACCATGCCGAGGTCAGACGCGGCAGCCGCAAGGACCTGGGGCGCTTGGTAGTTTTCCACCTGCTGCGTCAGTGCTTCATTCTGCTGGACGAGTTCCGTGCGCTGGTTCTGCAGCTGGACCAGCTGGTACTGGCCGCTGGAGACGGAAATGTTGAGCAGCAGCACCGCTATCAGGCCGGCTGCTAGGACGACGAAGCACAGGGCGGCGACGGGGACGCGGCGCCTGCGGGCGGCCGCCGGAACGACCGAGAGCGGGGTCCTGCGGCGTGGCTCCGGGCTTTGGGGAACCGGAGCCTCCCACTGCAGGTCCCGTGCCAGGTTGCCCTGGACTACCCGCGAGGGGGCTGCCGGGCGGCGGCGCCCTGTCCGTTCCGTCATGACCGTGCCCCGTTCATGGTTGCGCGAATCCGTTCAACTGCCCGCAGCTTGGCCGACGCGGCCCGCGGGTTTTCTGCGATCTCCTGCTCGGTGGGCACCTCGGTGCCCTTGGTCAGCCGTTTCAGCTGCGCCTTGTGCTCTTCGAGTTCCACGGGGAAGCCCTTGGGCGCCGAGGACCTGGAGCCGGCGGCAAAAATGTCCTTGACTATGCGGTCTTCCAGCGAGTGGTAGGACATCACCACGATCCGTCCGCCCACGCCCAGCACTGACAGTGCCGAGGGGATGGCCCGTTCCAGGACGTCCAGTTCCTCATTGACCTCAATGCGCAGGGCCTGGAATGTCCGCTTGGCCGGGTGCCCTCCGGTGCGGGCGGCAGCGGCGGGAACAACGGAGCGGATCGCTTCGACCAGCTCACCGGTGGTGGCGATGGGTGCCTTCGACCGTGCGGCGACGATGGCCGAAGCGATGCGCCCGGCAAACTTTTCCTCGCCCCAGCGGCGGATGATGGAGACCAGTTCGGCCTCGTCATAGGTGTTGACGATGTCAGCGGCGGTCCGCCCGCGGCTGGTGTCCATGCGCATGTCCAGCGGGGCATCGTAGGAGTAGGCGAAGCCGCGGTCGCGCTCGTCCAGCTGCATGGAGGAGACGCCGAGGTCGAAGAGCGCGCCGTCGATGGCGTCGAATCCGAGGTCCTGGACCACGTCTGACACCTCGTCATACACGGCGTGGACCAGATCGGTGCGGTCCTGGTAGGCGGCGAGCCGCTCCCCGGCCAGGGCCAGCGCCTGCTGGTCGCGGTCGATGCCGATCACGTGCAGTTTGGGGAAACGCTCGAGCATGGATTCGGTGTGGCCGCCCATGCCCAGCGTCGCATCAACGACGACGGCGGTGCGGCCGGCTGCTTCGGCGGCCTCGATGGCCGGGGCGAGCAGGTTGATGCAGCGGTCCCGCAGGACGGGGATGTGCCGGTCTTCGGTAGGACGGTCCTCGCTCATTGGTCTCTCCTTCCGCTGCTGGTCCGGGGCGGAGGTTCTTGGACCAGATCCCCATCCGCGCCTCACGGTGCACGCCTGGCTCCGGGGAAGGTGAGCCAGGTGAACGTTCCGCGGGGCGGCTGGAGATCTCGTTCAAGATCCTGCCGGGTTCCCGGTGTCCGGGTTGTGGTGCCTCTACTTGTTACTGCTGTGCTGCCTGTATTGCTGTGCTGCTGCCGCATTTGCAACGGCGGTGCCGGTTCTAGAAGATGCCGGGAATCGTGTCTTCATCGGTTTCCGAGAAGGCACTCTCCTGTTCCTCCAGGTACTGCTCCCATGCCGTGGCATCCCAGATCTCAGCCCGGGTGCCCGCGCCAATAACAGCGAGTTCACGTCCGAGCCCGGCGTACGAGCGCAGTGCCGGCGGGATCGTGATCCGGCCCTGCTTGTCTGGGACTTCGTCCGAGGCTCCGGACAGAAAAACCCGAATGTAGTCACGGGCCTGGCGTGATGACAGCGGCGCCTGCCTCATCTGCTCGTGGACCTTTTCGAATTCCTTCTGACTGAAGACGTAGATGCAGCGTTCCTGGCCCCGGGTCAGAACCAGCCCTTCGGCCAGTTCGTCGCGGAATTTGGCGGGAAGGATAAGCCGCCCCTTCTCGTCCAGGCGCGGTGAATGAGTTCCGAGGAACATCAGCCACCGCCTGTTCGATATGGGAGTTTTACCCCTCCTGCACTGCCCCTACCCTCTTACTCCCCCCACTTTACTCCACTTCCCTCCACAGTCAACGCAATTCGATAACGTTTTCCGCGCGGCGCGCCGCCGCATCCCAGTAACGGCGCGGGATGCGCAGCGGAGAGGGCCAGTGGAGGGAAATGGGACCCTGGGCCGACCGGATCGGCCGCTTAAACGGAAAAAACCCGCCGAAGCGGGTCTTTTCAGGTTCCAGCGGATCGCTGGGGAGGAAAGTGGTGGGTATCTGCCTTACGGCTGGTCGCGCTTGCGTTCATCCCATTTGTTCTCAAGGTTGCTCATAAAACCGCGCGGAGTGGCTTCGCGTTCCTTTTTGCCGGTAGGAACGTGCGGCTTGGCCTGCTTGCCCTTGGTGGTCGCGTAGTACATGCCGGCACCCATGACCATAAAGCCGAGGATCCCGATGATGATGTTGAACGGACTTTGGGCCGATATTCCCAGGATCAGGATGGCGATGCCTGCCACCGCCATCAGTGCTCCCACGACGATGCGCCGGGTCGACATTCCACGGCCGCCCGTAGACGCCATGGAATTGGCGAACTTGGGGTCTTCGGCGTGCAATTGCTGCTCCAGCTGATCAAGCAAGCGCTGCTCGTGTTCTGAGAGTGCCATCACTGCCTCCTTGCGGTCCAAATGTGCCCTGTAAACCAAGCAACGAACCCGAGGGTGTGGTGGTTCCCGCGGAGGTGTCGACATTGATCTGCACTTACCTCAAGGATAGGTTGCATTTGAGTCCGGCGAAACCCACGCCTAAGCCTCCTGACCGCTCCCCGGGCCGGTTCCTGGTTTCTCCGGCTTTAACAGGCGCGCCGGCATGATCCGGCTGTCCCCGAACCGCCGGTTAATCCGGTCCAGCGCATCTTCGGCGGAGCGCCAGTTGTCATCCCGTCCGTCCAGCGTCAGCTGCTGGGCAGCGCCCTCCGCGGGCTCAAGATTCTCTGCCCGGAGCCCGATGAGCCGGACGCTCATGGGCCGGCGGCCCAATGCGGCCAACAGTCCCCGGACAGCTTCGTAAAGCAGCTGCGCGCTGTCGACCGGCTCGGTCAGGGTCCTGGTCCGGGTCAGCGTGGAAAAATCCGCATAGCGCAGCTTGAGTGCCACCGACCTGCATTGCAGGCCTGCTGCCCGCATCCGGGCTGCCGTGCGGTGCGCCAGGCGCAGGAGCTCGGTTTCCAGGATTTCGTCGGCATCCACGTCCCGGGCGAACGTCTCCTCGGCGCCGATGCTCTTTTCGACCCGGATGGAAGTAACGGCCCGCGGGTCCCTGCCCCAGGACAGCTCGTACACATGCAGCCCGGTCGCTCCCAGGAGCCGCTGCAGGACGGCGGGTGGGGTGTTTGCGACGTCAGCCACGGTGGAAATCCCCACGCGGGCAAGCACTTCGCGGGTTTTCGCTCCTACTCCCCATAAGGCAGAGACATCCAGTGTGTGCAGGAATCGGATGGTGTCTGCCTTGGGCACCAGCAGCAGTCCGTCCGGCTTGGAACGGGTGGAGGCTATCTTGGCAACGAACTTGGTGGAGGCGATTCCCACGCTGGCGGTTATGCCCAGTTCTTCGGAAACGCGCTTCCGGATGAGTTCGGCGATGGACCGGGGCGGCCCGAGCCGCCGCATGGAACCGGCGATGTCCAGGAATGCTTCATCAACGCTCAGCGGTTCCACGAGCGGCGTGATGGAATCGAAGATCCCCATCAGCTGCGCGGAGACCCTGCGGTAAACCTCCTGGTGCGGTTCCAGTATCTCCGCCTGCGGACACAGCCGCCGTGCGGTGGCCATCGGCATCGCCGAGCGGACACCGAATTTCCGGGCTTCGTAGGAAGCGGACAGCACCACTGAGCGCCCGCCCAGTCCGCCGACGATGACCGGGGTCCCCACGAGTTCGGGACGGCGCAGCAGTTCCACGGAAACGTAGAACGCGTCCATGTCCACATGCATGATGGTGCAGTCACGGTTCTCCCCCGCGGCCTCAGGCTCAGTTCCCACCCCCTCATCCTAGACAACGCAGGGACGTTCGGGGCGTTCGCCTAGACTGGTCCCAGGCCCTGACCCTTCGTCGATGCGGAGTCCATATGAAGAAAATTCTTGCCCTTGCCGGCAGCGCAGCCATTCTCGCCGCGGTAGCCGGATGCGGTTCGGGAGACAGCCCGTCCTCCGGTGCGACGTCCTCACCCACGGCGTCACACTCCTCCACGGCCTCGCCGTCGGCCACCTCGACGTCGACGCCGTCGTCGTCACCGTCTGAATCCGCTGCCGTCGTCGAGGGCTTCCCCGAGACGCTGATACCGCTGCACACGGGCTCGACTCCGACCGCCACGAGCTTTGCCGAAGACGGCAAGCTGCTGACGGCGTCCCTGACGGCCTCCTCAGCGGCTGCGCCCGAGGAAATCGTTGCCTTCTATACGCAGCACTTTGAATCCAAGGGATTCACTGCCCTCGAGGGTGACACCGTGGACTCCACGGTGAGCAAGGATTTCGCCCGGACCACGGGTGCGGTGACTGAAACCGCGAACGTTTCCGTGGTGAGCCGCGACGGCAAGGCCGTCTACACCGTGGGAGCCAATGTGCTTCCCGAATCCGCAGAGTAGGACGCCGCCATGAGCCAGGCCCAGGCAACCACAGCTTCGAGTGGAGACCCGGTCGCACGTGAACAGGACGCCTACCGGGAGCAGTTGGCCTCCGACCTTGAAGATTTCCTGGGCCGGCAGCGGGAAGTCCTCCTGGACGTCTCCGAAGAGTCGGTTCCGCTGCTGGGCGCGGTGCATGCCCTGTCAAAGGGCGGGAAGCGGATGCGCGCGCTGCTGAACTACTGGGGCTGGCGGGGCGCCGGCGGCGAGGCACTCGGAGCGCCCGCAGTGCGTTCCGGCCTCGCACTTGAACTGTTCCAAAGTGCTGCACTGATCCATGACGACATCATTGACCGGTCCGACACCCGGCGCGGGGCGCCTAGCGTGCACCGGCACTTCGCCAACCGCCATACCGACGAGAGCTGGCACCTGGACAGCGACCATTTTGGATCCTCTGCGGCAATCCTGGCCGGGGACCTCTGCCTGGCCCTGAGCGAAGAGGCCTTTACCTCCGTGGGTGACAGGGCAGGATATGCGACCCGTGCCCGGGCGATGTTCAACCGGATGCGCACCGAAGTCATGGCCGGGCAGTACCTGGACATCCTGGAAGAGGTTGTTGGCCCTGGGCATGAACCGGAACGGGCCGTGCTCCGGGCCCGCAACATCCTGCGTTATAAGTCTGCCAAGTACAGCATTGAGCATCCCCTCGCCATCGGGGGTGCGTTGGCCGGGGCCGACGACGAGCTGCTCGCGTCCTACTCGGCGTTCTCCCTGCCCCTCGGGGAAGCCTTCCAGCTCCGCGACGATGTCCTGGGCGTTTTCGGGGATCCGGGGGTGACCGGAAAGCCGGCCGGAGACGACCTGCGGGAAGGCAAGCGCACGGTGCTGATTGCTTATGCCCTCAGCGGCGGTTCCGATGCAGCACGCCGGGAGATCACTGCCGGGCTTGGCCGGCCGGATCTGGATGACGACGCCGTTGAATCGCTGCGGGGGGTCATCGAGGAAAGCGGAGCCCTGGCTACGACGGAGGCGCTGATCGCAGAGCACACTGAGCAGGCGTTCAGCACCCTCGCCGAAATGGCGGTGGATGCCCAGACCCGCTCTGCCCTGGAATCACTGGCGCACGCAGCCGTAACCAGGACTGCCTAGCCGAAGCTGATTACCAGGCCAGGGCCTGCGCGCGGCGGCGGATTTCCGTCTTGCGTCCTTCCAGTAGGGCGTCCACCGGACGTCCCGGGAGGGTCTCATCCGCCGTGAAAAGCCAGCGGATCATTTCCTCATCGGTGAAGCCGGCGTCGGTGAGCACCGAAATCGTGCCCTTAAGGCTGTCCAGAATGGCGCCGTCGTTAATAAAGGCGGCCGGAACGCTGCGAATCTTCCGCTCGCCCAGCCGGAGTGCCAGGAGCGCCCGTTCTTCCAGCAGGCTGTGCACCTTGCTGATGTTTATGTCTAGTCGTTCAGCCACGTCGGGCAGGGTCAGCCAGTCGGAAACCAGTTCCTCAAGTTCATTCACCCTCCCAAGATTGCCACGCCAGTGGCAGAGCGGGCCAGTCGACACCGTTTTACGGGCCGCCGGAAATCATTTTGTTGCTACTCAGGTATTGCGGACGGCATATTCTCGTGTAAATTCACATTAGTCACACTAATCACATGTGTAACACTCGTATCTCTACTTGTTTTTTGTCACACGGACTGCGGTAAAGGCCGCACCGCCAACAGATGAGGAAAACTCCCGTTATGACTGTGCAGCCCAAACCCCGGCCGCGTTCCGCGACTGCGGGTATGCCCCGCAAACTGAGCGTCGCCGTCACTACCGCAGCGATCCCCGCCGTCATGATGTCCGCGCTCGCCCTGGCCGAACCGGCCCAGGCTGCCCAGCCGCAGGCGCCGTCCAAGGCGCTGTTCCCGCAGTTGCCGCTGCAGGCCCAGAAGAACATGGCCGCCGGCGCCACCATCCCGGCGTCCCAGCTGGCCGCGCAGGTTCCGGCCACGGTTGCCGCGGAGTCCACGGCTCCAGCCACACACCGGATTGTCTCCGGCGATACTGTCAGCTCCATCGCCGCCCGTTACGGACTGGACATGAACGAGGTCCTGCGTGCCAACAATCTGGAGCTGAACTCCGTCATCTACGCGGGCAAGGAACTCAAACTGACCGGCACGGCAAAGGCTCCGGATTCTCCGGCGGCAGAAGCGCCTGCAGCAGCCGGCTCCTACACCGTCGAGGCCGGGGACACGCTGAGCGCCATCGCGGCAGCCCACGATGTTTCCCTGGAATCCGTCCTGGCCGCCAACGGCCTGAACATGTCCTCGGTCATCCACCCCGGCCAGCAGATCTCCCTTGGCTCCGGAGGCGGTGCCACCATCACCACTGCTTCCAGCGAACCGGCTGCGGCACCTGCTGCGCCCGCTCCGGCCTCCGCGGGCACTTACACGGTGGCCGAAGGCGACACGCTCGGCGCAATCGCTGCACAGCACGGCGTCGACCTGCAGTCCATCCTGGCAGCCAACGGCCTGAACATGACCTCGATGATCCGTCCGGGCCAGCAGCTCACCGTCGGCGGATCCTCCAGCTCCACCATCACCACCATGTCCACCCCTGAGGTGTCCACCCCTGAGGCTCCCGCCGCTGAGGCGCCGACAGACCTGGTTCCCAGCACGTTCCTGCACTACACCTACCCGCAGCATGTGGTGGCGGGCGCCAACCTCAACAAGCAGGCCCTGAACTCCGTTGACGTACCGTCCCGTGCACAGATGCAGCAGCTGGTGGCGGACACCGCCCTGGCCATGGGGGTAGACCCCGCCCTGGCCCAGGCCTTCGCATTCCAGGAGTCCGGATTCGACCAGCGCGCGGTATCCCCTGCCAACGCCATCGGCACCATGCAGGTCATCCCGTCCTCGGGCGAGTGGGCGTCCGGCCTGGTCGGCCGCGAGCTGAACCTGCTGGACCCGCAGGACAACGCCACCGCCGGCATCGCGATTATCCGTTCACTGATCCGCACCAGCGACAGCCTCGAAATCGCTATCGCTTCCTACTACCAGGGCCAGTACTCGGTGACTACCCAGGGCATGTACCCGGACACCGGGGCCTACGTCGCCTCCGTCCTGGCCCACCGGGCAACGTTCTAGGACAGCGCCGCAGCTGGAAATCAGCAAAGCAAGCAACGGGCAGGAAGGCGGATCGGGTGTCGATCCGTCTCCTGCCCGTTCTCGCTTATAGGATCAAAGGGTGCATGAGCCCGTGAATGACCCACTTCTGGACACGCTGGTAGACAACCGATACCTGGTGCGCTCCCGCATTGCCCGCGGCGGGATGTCCACGGTCTACCTCGCCACCGACACCCGCCTGGACCGGG